>RDXV01000161.1 GCA_004292695.1 Nostocales cyanobacterium
GTTGCACCACCTTCAACAACATTAGTATTTCCGCCACTTTGGGTAATTGTAATTCCCCCAGTATCATTATCAGAAATACCAACATTTACAGCAGGAATAACGAGATTATTATATGCTGTATCAGTGCTAGTAACGGTATGTTGAATTGAACCATTATGATTACCTTCTACTAAAGAATCATTAACAGCAGTTACTGTTACATTTTGAGCAACATTCCAATTTTGAGGAGTGAAAATTAATTGATTGACATTAGTTGCAAGTTGAGAACCACTATTAAGATTTACCGTGACATTAGCAGTAGGTTGAGAATTCAAAACCAAAGTATAACTATCAGTTACACCACCTTCAACAACATTAGTATTTCCTCCACTTTGGGTAATTCTAATTCCAGAAATGGGGATGACATTAATAAATTCAAACGCCCCAATATCAGGATTAATGTCTCTAGTAAAACCTCTAGCATCAGTTGTTAAGGTAGTAGTTGTACCCGTATTAATTGCTGGACTACCCGTTAGTAAAGCATGAGTAAGAATACCACCACCATTATCTCTTAAAGTCGGATCAAGTAAAGGATCAGCAATAATCAAATTTGGACTATTGGTGATATTCATATCACTAGCATCTGTAGGATGTTTTGGTGGCCATTGCAGATTACCACCACCATCACTAAATTCTATTCCAGTGTTGATTTTAACACCCCAAATATTACCAGCAGTTGAGTAACCAACAAGCGTATTTTTTAGAGTAATATTGCTACCACCTTTCCAAAAAGCACCGCCTTGAAATCCCGCATGATTGTAGGCAATAGTGGTATTAGTAATGTTAACAGGATTACCACGATTTTCAAAAGTGATTGCCCCACCAAAACCATTACCATTGCCATCATCGGCTTTATTACCAGAAAAGATAGTGTTAATAATACTTCCTTTAGAATCTTCTCCCAGCCATAAACCACCACCTTCTTTCAAAGAACTATTGTTATAAATCGCTGAATTCTTAATAATAAATCCATTTGTAGGAGCAGGTTGATCTTCGTATCGCCTCAAGTCAGTTCCTATTCTAATTCCACCACCGAAAGCATCACCTCTACCATTTTCCACAACTTGATTATTGGCAATTGTGGAATTCTCTATGGTGATTTGGTCATTATAATAGCCATATAAAAATAATGCTCCACCTTGCCCAGCACCTATATTTCCATCAAACAGACTGTTACGAATGGTGATATTACCACCTATCATTCCATAATCAAAATTTGGGCCAGAAGCATTCGCACCATCAGAGAAAATAGCACCTCCATAACCCCAACCCGCTCCAGGACTGGGAACAATAGAAGCTCCTGCTAGAGTATCGTTATTTCTAAAGATGCTATCTTCTATGATTAGAGTTTGCAAAAGATTATTAATTGCACCACCAGTTGTACCTTTGTTATTGGTAAATTCTGAACCTCTGATTGTTAAACTACCCGCGTTTTTAGTGGCTATAGCACCTCCTCCTCGTTCGGTGTTTACTCCTGCGCCAATATTATTATCAAATTTAGAATTAACTATAGTGGTATTACATCGAAAACCACTAAAAATAGCACCTCCACCGTAACCAGCATAATTATTATTCAGTTGACAATTTTCTACTAGAATGGTGCTGGCATCAAAAGTTCTAATTCCTCCTCCTGCTCCACTTTCGTCTGTACCATTAGCACGTCCATTAGCTATGGTGATATTTTTAAAGACAACATTTGATGGTTGAGAAATAGCATTTGTTCTGACTGCAAAAACTCGACTAGCATTATTACCGCTAATAGTTAAATTTGTTGCTGTACTACCATCAATTATCAGGTCTTTATTAACGGTTAATTCTCCAGATGTGAGAGTGATAGTTTGGTTGGCTAAATTAGATGCAAAGGTGATAGTATCTCCTGGTTGTGCATTGGCGATCGCCTGTCTTAAAGAACCTGCACCACTGTCATTAGTGTTAGTAACTGTAATGGTAGCTAAAATACCTTGATACTTCCTCAATGATTTACTTGAAAATGGTAATTTAGCTGTAATTTCTCCGGTTTGAAAATCCAATTCCCAATTACTAATTTCTGCCAGATTCCCAATAAATTTAGTAGAAGCTGCAATGTTAGCTCCTGTGATTTCTGCTAATTTTTTAATAAATTCCTGTCCATGTTTAGCAGCTACATTACAACTATACAAAAGAATATTAGCTCCCTCAATTAGCAATTCTCGCCATTGCTGTAACTTGGGAATATATTGTGCTAAACTTTGACTATTTAAAACAGTTGTTCCTAAATATAAACATCCAGGACTACCATGACTAACTATATGAATCTCTTTAATTACACCACCCTCATTCACAAAATTTTCTAGGTATATAGTGATTTGATCAATGGCATTTTTATGATTATCTAATAAGTAAACTATGGCGTTTTCCTTAACACCCTTGAGTAAATATTGATAATCTGTTAACCCAGAATCAATAAATACTATTACTTCTGGTAAGGAATAATTGAAAGAAGATTTATAATTGTCAAAGTTGTTTGTGAGTTGCATATTTAATCACCTATTTGGAAAATATTAGTATTGAACACTTTGATCACAATGCACCCACTAAACTGATAGTTATATCTCAGATATAACCTGATATTTTTGAAAATTGAGTCTGAAAATTGCCGCAAATTTACTGAATTAGTTCACAGAAAAACGAAATTATCTCAGAAAATAGGGAGAAGTGAAGATATGAAAGATATTTTGCAAATATCTTCAAGGAATTTCTCAATAATTCCGAGATTATTCTAAATTATTCAGTCTTTATTTAAGACTAAGACAAATTTGTTGACTTAATCTTTTTAATAAGTAGAAAAGTACAAACCTAGATAACTTAAAAATCTTTATACTAATTGGTATTTTGCACAATTATTTTCTTAAACAATTAATTACCAAACACTCAATTTATGAGCAAATAATTGCTTGATTCCTGGCGTAAAATTTTGATCTGATCTTAGTCAAAAAAGACTCCATAAGTTCTAGCTATATTGAATCTTTTTTGATTTATATTCCAACAAATTACTGTCATTAAAACATACTTAACTAGAAAATGAACACAGTAATTTTACTTAAAAAATCAATGATTATTTCCTGACAAACATTGCTCGATAAACAGGTTCACCTTTATTTTGTGTAGCAATTTCCCTCTCCGTAGGAACAGCTAGAGGGTTTTCTCCTAACCATTTTTCTGTACCCATTTTCGCAAATGCCGAATTTTCACTGAAGCGATCGCACATTTCTAATGCTATAAATTCCTGATCAGATTGTAAAAATACCACCCCACCAACAGCTAAATAATTAGCTAATTCGCTCACTAATTCCGGTTGTACAACTCGTCTTTTTGCATGACGGGTTTTAAACCAAGGATCAGGAAATTGAATTGATACTCTTTGTAAAATTCCTGGTTTTAAGTTAGATAAAATTGGCTGTAAAGAATTATTGACATTACAAAATAAATAGTACAAATTATTTAAACCCAATTCAGAAACTAATCTATTTGCTTCCATCACCAAAGGTTCTCTAATTTCTAAACCTAAAAAATTCCAATCAGTTTCTATCTGTGCCATATTGAGTACAAATCTACCCCTAGCACAGCCAATATCTAAATGTAGAGGTTGATTTGGTTGTGCATAAATTTTTTCCCAGTCTGGGGGATCAATAGGGGTTTGAAACTTTCTTGCTAGGGGGTTAACGTGTTGACGAACTCGAACTACAGCCATACTCAATACTCCAACAATGATAATTATTCATGATAAAATTCAAATATAAATGTATACAAATATTAAGTCTAGCAGTTATCACGTAACTATACAAAGCAAGAGTTATACTTTTATAAACAGGAGAGTAAAAATTTTCATGACATAATTCAGAAGTCAGGATATGTCATGATACGGGTTAGCTTTTAGCAATTTGTTGTTGATGCAAACTTTAGATCAATGACTACTGGACGCTGAGTTTTACTACCCTACATAAAAAGATAATTTACAGTTGTGTTTTTAACATTTTTTAACAATCAATGAATATCAATTTTCGCTTTGCCATAGTTAGTGACTTACATATTGCACTTCCCCATACAATTTGGGATCATCCCAGTAGATTTCATTTAGTGGAAGTGAGTATTTCCGCCCTGGAAAGTGTTTTAGAACATTTAACACAACTTGATTTAGACTTTCTCTTAATTCCTGGAGACTTAACCCAACATGGTGAACCAGAAAATCATCGTTGGTTAGCAAAAAGATTATCTCAGTTACCTTTTCCAGTTTATGTTGTTCCTGGTAATCATGATGTTCCTGTACTTTTAGCCAATGAACAATCTATTGCTTTCCATGATTTTCCTTATTATTACCATAAATTTGGCTATGAAAACCCAAAACAAATTTATTACAACTGTCCTATCTTACCAGGTGTTAGACTCATTGGTTTAAACTCTAATATGTTTGATGATGGTAAACAAATTGGGCGTTTAGATCAGCAACAATTACAATGGCTGGAAACAGAATTAGAAAAAATCAAAGATGAAACTGTTTTAGTAATGGTGCATCATAATGTAGTCGAGCATTTGCCAAATCAGCTAAATCATCCTATGGCAAATCGGTATATGTTAGAAAATGCCCCAGCAGTTATTAAATTACTGCGTAAACATGGAGTGAAATTAGTATTTACTGGACATTTACACGTTCAAGATGTCGCTTGTGAAAATGGAATTTATGATATTACCACAGGTTCATTAGTCAGTTATCCCCATCCTTATCGTGTTCTAGAATTTGAAAAAGATCATTCAGGTAAAGAATGGTTACACATAGTTTCCCATCGTGTTGACTCAGTACCAGAATTTCCTAATTTACAACAATCTTCAAAACAATGGATGGGCGATCGCTCTTTCCCCTTTCTCATTAAGTTACTTACCCTACCACCATTAAACCTACCACTAACACAGGCAAAACAGTTAGCACCAGAATTAAGAGATTTTTGGGCAACTATAGCCGATGGGGATGGCGTATTAGACTATCCTAACTTTCCCTTAGAAGTCCGTCGCTACATCAAAAAATACGGAGCAATTAATCACCAAGGAGATCATCACGCCATTGATAATAACAGTAAGTTGTTACTTGGAAATTGAGGAGATCGAGGAGTTCAAGGAGTCAGGAGTTCAAGGAGTCAGGAGATCGAGGAGAATGGCTTCGCTACGCTGCGCGAACGAGGAGTTCAGGAGAAATAAGAACTTATTTATTGTTCCTCCCCTGCTCCCCCTGCTCCCCCTGCTCCCCCTGCTCCCCCTGCTCCCCCTGCTCCCCATCTCCCCATCTCCCCATCACCTTTGCCGGCAGATGGTAAATACGGAAGTGTAACCATGTAGGAAAGTTTTACCGCTGACTGGGCCAATTTCTCCACCGCAGAAACAACCACCCATAGGGATGTCTTGAAAATAACGACTGAATAACTGGGAGTCAAAATTGGGTTTACCGTAAAGTCCTATACCGCGCCCCACACAACTAAACATCAAAGCCCCTAAAGGAGAAGATTCACTGCTATTTTGATCTTCATATTCTTGTAACAGCAATTCTAGTTCTTCCGCTGAGGCTTGAGCATCCCGGAGATGGAATTGTAACCTTTGTCCAGGACGAATGCGATCACCAATTGCGATCGCCCCAGCAGTCGGATCAACTCCCAATAAATTACGGATGAGAAAATCACCCTGTTTTAAAGACAGTTTAAACTCATCCATTGCTAAACCCACAAACAAAGAATGCTGTGCCAGAATTTTTTCCTCTTCACTGAGACTATCAATTAAATCCCGTAATACTTTTAACGGTACTTGATCATCCAATTCCAAAATAATATTGCGTTCTGCTTTAGTCACTTGTAACGGTTTACCAATAGGTCGGCATCCTTGGGCTACAATGGGTTCTAGAACAATATCACCACTTAAAGCCACACCCACCGTACCCTGACGATAGAGACGATCATTACAAAATAAAGCCACGCGATCGCTACCAAACCCACCGCTGGCCTGTCCTCCCACCACCACCGAACCAGGATAAGCAAAATCTAACCCTTGTAACAAATCATTAGTACCCGCAGAAAAAGCACTAGAAAATAACAGAAATTGGGGAGTAGGTGATGGTGGAACACCCAAAAAATCAACCCAAGCATCTGGGGAACTATCCAAATCTGGCAACTGATCACCCATAATATGAAAAGTGCGAATATCTACCCCTGGTAAATGTGCCAAAGTCAAACTAATAGCTGGTTCTGCTTCTACTTCTTGAGTTTGACTGTCTGAAGTTGTACCCACCACTCCAGCCGCACTACAACCAATTAAAACAGGTACTGAAAGTTTATCCGCCAGCAAGGGTAAAAGTCGGGAATACTCACTGGTAAAAGCAGCAGAAATAAACACCAGCCCAAAATCTGCCGGTGCTGTCAAAGATAAAACAGCTTTTTGGACTACTTCCGTTACTGCTGCTTCTAAAGAATGATGAGTTGATAGGGCATTTGCCCACTGCATTTGGTTTACCATAATTTTGCGACTTCTGTTTGTATTGAGGAGGCTAATCTTTTCAGTAGTTTTGATCAGTGGGGCGGCTACTCCCTATCATATTCATTAAAATATTAAATCTATTGTATTATTCATTGTCTGTATTTACGCCATCGGCAAATCTTAAAACATCGAGAAAAATAGAATGTCCGGGTTCTTGATGTGCTGTATTAATGATGTAATATCAGGCCGAAAGTCGAACTTGCCAACTAAGTGGTTACAATAGTAAGCGAAGAATAGAGTAAAACTATCATCGTCAGAAATTTTTGATTTTTTCTAACTCTGGCATAAACAACAAGTAACGAGACAAACACTATGACAAACACTCAAGAAAAAACCAACAACATTGAAGAAAGAATTCAAGAAGAGATTCAAGAAGCGCGTAACGTCTGTGATATCTCTGGTAGCAACTCTGCTGAATGTGCTGCTGCTTGGGATGCTGTAGAAGAATTGCAAGCTGAAGCATCTCATCAGCGTCAAACTAAACCAAAAAATTCTTTAGAGCAATACTGTGATGCTAACCCAGAAGCAGATGAATGTCGGATGTATGACGACTAGAAAATACTGGTTTGGTTTATTTCTATCTAATTAGTGATTAAACTCAAATTAAAAACTGATTAGCTGAAACTTTTGGCACTCTCACCATGACTATATAGCCAAAGTGGTGAGGTGCTAACATCTTCAGATGGAAAAAATTAGTCTGTAAATTCCTAGCCCACAGGCTACTGAATCAAAATTGTAGTAATTTACTAACTTAACTATTAACTCACAAAAACTAAATCTCAAAAACAATCTCAAAAACTATGCCACAAGTTTGGTTTCGCCCCTATGTTTGGATGGATTATAGATTAGCGTTATTATTTACTCTACTCATTCCTGTTATTCTCTTAATATGGGCATTTGTCCAAAAATCAGATGCTATACAACGTTTACTAACAATTTACTTACGTGTAGCTAGTTTAGCCGCGTTTACAGTTTACTTATTTATTGGCGGATTACCAATTAGTTTTATTTCTGCTTTAATGGCTCGTATTCTCATCCCCATTTCTTTGTGGTTTTGGGTGGATCTCAATGATGAAATAGAATATTTGCCTAAAAGTCCTTTAAAATTAATGTTTACATCTTGGCGTTGGGCAATGACTGTTTATAGTGTTTTAGGTGCAATTAGTCTACTTCCTTTTTTGAGTTGTACTTTTTCTGAAACTGCCTTTAAAACCCCTTTTTGTGCAGTGTGGAGAGAAGCACCGTTAATGTTTAAAGACTATTTTCACTATAATAGTAAACCTGGGTTTCTTGGCTTTTTAGGAATTATTGGTTTAGTGATTTATGTCGCTTATTTAAGTTACTTTGTGTTTGTTAAACTAGGCAAACATGGCAGATCAGCAACTCAATAGAATTTAGAATTTAGAATTTAGAATTTAGAATTGAGGAGTCAGGAGTCAGGAGTTGGGAGTTAGGAAAAAATTAACAAGTTGTTAAATTGACATAACAAGTACAGTATAGCTATTTTTACTTTGGTATAAATTATTACTCTGTACCTTACTAAAAAAAATATAAAGTCTCTCATGAAATCATAAAGTTAATGATACAAACACTATTGCTTAACTAAAATTAACAGTATTCTTTTGATGAATAGTTCCATTGGTAAACGACTCGAACAGTACACCATTAAAAGACCTCAAGAAGTCCTACTGGTTACGATCAGCATTGGCGATGAACAAGATAAAATAGCAGTATTTAAGGGCTTTTCTAGTTCTCTCATGCGCCCTACAGCTTTTGATCCAGATGTTTCTGTATTTCCTGATGATACCATAATTGTTGCTATTGACCGCATTGCTAGTCCTTATAACCCTGAATCACCCCGTTACATTCAACAAAATATTTCTTGGACAGAAATGGAAGTTTTGTTATTAGAATTAGGTCTTTAGGTAATTGGTAATTGGTAATTGGTAATTGGTAATTGGAGAATTAAAATTAACTATTTGATTCTCCATTCTAAATTCTAAATTCTAAATTCTAAATTCTAAATTCTAAATTCTCCCAATGAATAATTCTGGATATACTCTACCTGTTTTTGCTTGTGCTGCTGCTGTGGCGGCTTTAAATTGCTTGAATAATCGTCAACCTGTAAATGTTAGTTTAGTGGATTTAATTAATCCATCAAAGATCGTAGAAATCCCCATTGAACAGGTAGCAGAAATATCAGAAAAATCAGCTTTAGGTATTACTCGCAGTGATCCTGGTGATAACCTTGATTTAACTAAAAATACTCCCGTTTGGGCAATTGTTACATTTTACGAGGGAGAGGGGGAAAAGGTAGTTATTCAAGGAGGTGAAGGAATTGGTAAACAGTTAAATAATGAAGGAAAAGCAGCAATTTATGGTTATGCTCAAAAGTTGTTAACGGAGAATTTAAAGCGGTTGTTAAACCCAGGGGAAAAAATCATAGTCAAGATAATTTTACCCCAAGGACGATCGCTCGCTGTACGAACTTCTAATGCTGCTTTTGGTGTGGTGGATGGACTTTCTTTATTGGGAACATCTGGTATTTCTCAACCTTTGAGTACACCGGATCAGTTAAACACTTTTCGAGATGATTTAAAAACTAAAGCTGGTGAGTTTCAGAGTTTAGTTTTTTGTATCGGTGAAAATGGTTTAGACTTAGCGCGAAAATTAGGTATCAATTCTCAACAATTGGTAAAAACAGCTAATTGGTTAGGACCTTTATTAGTGGAAGCTAATTTATTAGGTGTGAAAGAAATTTTATTGTTTGGTTATCACGGTAAACTGATGAAATTAGCAGGGGGAATTTTTCACACCCATCATCACCTTGCTGATGGCCGAAGGGAAATTTTAGCTGCACATTGCGCGATCGCCAGTTTACCATCTGCTGATATCCACACTGTCTTTAATAGTCCTACTGCGGAAGCTGCTTTAAAACATTTACGTAGTTTAGATCAAACTCATGGTAGTAATTGGACTGAGCAGATTTATAGTAGCATTGTAGAAACCATTGATAACCGCACCCAAGAATATATTAAAAGTCATAGCGACAGGGAAATTAACAATACAATTTGTGGATCAGTGGTTTTTGACCGCGATCGCCAAATTATCATCAGCAGTAAAACTGGTTGTCTGTTAATGGAAAAATTGTGCTAATTTAATATGAATAATCATTAACAAACCCAAATAATAAATACTTTTTTTCTCTTTTAACTTCTTTTAACTCTGGATACATCCTTTTGTAATTAATAAGAAGCCAAATTTATCGGCTTAATAGGCGCGGCGATAGTTAATGCCATAAAACAGCAATTTGTAAGTGAACAAAGTACACATATAAGTAATAAAAGTATTATGAGGTGGGCAAATTGTCCGCCTCTGTGTACCTAAATCAAATGAAATTGGCTATATACAGGGTTTTCACTATCACCAACCTCAAAAACCGAAAATGGTATTCACAATTTTATCTATCCTGAAAGACACATACCCAGCATTATGAATACAGCGGTGACTCTACCCACTGAACAAACATCTCCCAACCAAGAAGATGTAGAAAAAATTAACCGTCAAATAGTTGTAATTTTAGACTTTGGTTCTCAATATTCAGAACTGATCGCTAGACGTATCCGAGAAACTCAAGTATATTCAGAAGTTCTTTCTTACCGCACCACAGCGGAACAACTCAGCAAACTTAACCCCAAAGGAATCATCTTTTCCGGCGGTCCCAACTCAGTTTACAGTGAAAATGCACCCCATTGTGATCCAGAAATCTGGAATTTAGGTATTCCCATCTTAGGGGTATGCTACGGAATGCAGTTAATGGTGAACCAACTAGGGGGAAAAGTCACCAAAGCGGAACGGGGAGAATACGGAAAAGCATCATTATATATAGATGATCCTACAGACTTATTAACTAACGTTGAAGATGGAACAACCATGTGGATGAGTCACGGAGACTCAGTAACAACAATGCCAGACGGTTTTGAAGTATTAGCACACACAGAAAATACACCCTGTGCTGCTATTGCCGATCATGAAAGAAAACTCTATGGTGTACAGTTCCACCCAGAGGTAGTACATTCCATTGGTGGTTTAGCTTTAATTCGTAACTTTGTTTACCACATCTGCGACTGTGAACCAACTTGGACAACGGCAGCTTTTGTTGAAGAATCAATTCGAGAAATTCGCGCCAGAGTAGGTGATAAGCGGGTTTTATTAGCTCTTTCCGGTGGTGTAGATTCTTCAACTTTGGCGTTTTTACTACATAAAGCTATAGGTGATCAATTAACCTGTGTGTTTATTGATCAAGGGTTTATGCGGAAATTAGAACCAGAAAGGTTATTGAAGTTGTTCCAAGAACAATTTCATATTTCTGTAGAATATGTGAATGCACGCGATCGTTTTATTTCCGCTATAGCAGGAGTGACAGATCCCGAAGAAAAACGCCGCATTATCGGCCATGAATTTATTCGGGTTTTTGAAGAAACATCCAAAAGATTAGGACATTTTGACTATTTAGCACAGGGTACACTTTACCCAGACGTGATCGAATCCGCTGATACTAACGTTGATCCAAAAACTGGTGAACGGGTAGCAGTAAAAATCAAAAGTCATCACAACGTCGGGGGTTTACCCAAAGACTTGAGATTTAAACTCGTTGAACCATTGCGAAAACTGTTTAAAGATGAAGTCCGTAAAGTAGGACGTTCCATAGGTTTACCAGAAGAAATTGTCCAAAGACAACCATTCCCCGGTCCCGGTTTAGCGATTAGAATTTTAGGGGAAGTCACAGCAGAAAGGTTAAATATTTTACGTGATGCTGACTTAATTGTTAGACAAGAAATCAATCAAAGAGGCTTATATCACGACTATTGGCAAGCATTCGCCGTATTATTACCGATTAGAAGTGTGGGTGTAATGGGTGATAAAAGAACCTATGCTTACCCCATAGTTTTACGGATAGTCACCAGTGAAGACGGAATGACAGCAGACTGGGCCAGAGTTCCCTATGATGTGTTAGAGGGAATTTCTAACAGGATCGTCAATGAGGTGAAGGGGGTTAACCGCGTGGTTTATGACATTACTTCTAAACCACCTGGAACTATTGAGTGGGAATAGGTGACAGGTGACAGGTGACAGTTATCAGTTTTCAATTGTTATTTTAACTTCTGAATTCTGATATCTGTTTTTATGGGAGCATCCCAAATGTGTAAATTTATGTTTATCTTACGAAATAAACGCTCCAAGCCTTTATATGATTGAACCGCGAAGGGCGCAAAGGACACAAAGGT
>RDXV01000029.1 GCA_004292695.1 Nostocales cyanobacterium
TTGGGACTATCCCCCGCAAATATCTTGCACCTATTTTCTGATTTTTCACCTTCTACCCTTGAATTTATCTGGGTTTTACGTTTATTCAACAAACCCTAAATACTCATTACTTCTGATAACTGATAACTGATAACTGATAACTGTCACCTATTACCCTCCATGACTGCGAGGATCATCTTGATTATTTGTTGAAACTGGGGCGGAAAATTGAGAGGTTTTACCGCTGCTTTGTGCATAGGGAAGAGGTGAACCTGCTACTAATGCTTCTAAATTGCTGTCCATAATATTACGAGGAATATCACCAATTGCTTCCGCTATTCCTTCTGCTTGGTTACTTAAAAATACAAAATGGGGAATACCATCAACTCGATATTTGAGCATTTCTGGCAACCATTTGTTATTATCTACATTCAACATGACAAAGTTGATTTTGTCTGCATATTGTTGTTTAAGTTCGGCGATATCAGGGGCCATTTTTTGGCAGACGGTACACCAATCTGCGTAAAATTCTACTAAACTGGGTTTGTTGTTGGTGACAGCAATTTCTAAAGGTGTGGAATTTTCATCTAGTTGGGTGAGGGATACGGAAGTATTTTGGGTTTTTAGTCCGATAAATAGGGAAGCACTCAGGGCGATCGCCACTAACACAATGAGAAAATTTCTCACACGACTGCCTAAGTTAGATTCTGTGTTGCTAGGATCTTTGACGGGAGTATCTGTACTCATAATTTATTTATTAAGACTTATTAAGTAGTTTCCTAATCTAGTTTACATATTGGTTTACATAATTCATGAAAAAAAGAGTAACCCTGACTTTTCCCAAACGTGCCATCCAAATGCCTGTAACCTATAGACTGGCGAAAGATTTTAACGTTGCTGCCAATATTATCCGCGCTCAGGTTGCTCCCAACCAAATTGGTAAATTAGTGGTGGAATTATTGGGAGACATTGATCAGGTAGATGCAGCTATAGAATGGATGCGATCGCAACATATCAGCGTTTCCCACAATTTAGGAGAAATAGTCATTGATGAAGAAATATGCGTTGACTGTGGGTTATGTACTGGAGTTTGCCCCACAGAAGCGCTTTCCCTCAACAAAGAAACCTATCAACTAACATTTACGCGATCGCGCTGCATCGTCTGTGAACAATGTATACCCACCTGTCCAGTACAAGCAATATCAACAAATTTGTAATTAGGAGTCAGGAGTCAGGAGTCAGTAGTCAGGAGAAAGAATAATTCAAGAAGAATAGAGGAATAAAGAACTAATTTCTCCTCCCCTGCTTCCCCTACTTCCCCTGCTTCCCCTGCTTCCAAACTAACCGGCGTTAACAGCTTCCATCGCTTTCTTAGATGCTTCCGTTGCACCCATGCGAATTTCTGAAGTGAAAGAAGCCATACTAAAACCACCGAAACGCTTGAGGACACTTACCCGCATCCGCAAGTTAGGACTCGCAAACCACAGTCTTTCTTCAGAAGACATGGTTTCATATTCAGTGATCAGAGTTAGCGCCCCATCATCACCCATTTTGTAAGTTCCTGCTACTGGTGCTTTTTCTGCATAACCCATTTCTCGGAGTAACTTACCTTCACCGGGTTTATTTGCATCAGGAACAGTCACCAAAACTGTAGAACCTTCGTGTTTTTCCTCATCCCATTCCATTGTTCCTTTCCAGGTAACACGCGCACCACAGGTAGCATCACTGGGGTTAACTTCGTACTGTTCACAGAGTTTAATCACTTCTGGATGATCTGCGGCCAGCATTTCAATCACAATATCAGACTTACCATCTTCTGACTGTTTAAAGGCTAGATGGTGACTGGTACGATGGGAAAACCATTTTCCCGCACTTAACTCAAAAAATTCTTCAATATTCATGAATCAAACTATCCTGGAGTAATATACAAAGCAAGAATTCAGGAGTCAGGAGTCAGGAGTCAGGAGGCTTGAGAAATTGGTTTGAGCAAATAGGTATTTTTTTGGCGTTAGCCTGGAAAAGCTGACTGCTGACTACTGATAGCTGAATGCTTACCACTTTTATTATTAACAAGGTAGCAGGAAGCGTTAACTTGCAACAGATTTAATTAAATGATGTACAAATTTTAGAAGTCAGGAGTCAGGAGTCAGGAGTCAGGAGTCAGGAGTCAGGAGGTTTAAGAAAAATGATGTACAAATTTTAGGAACAAAGCTGGATAATAATACATTTTCAACCCTGTTCCCTGTTCCCTGTTCCCTGTTCCCTATTCCCTATTCTCTGGTTTAATTTTGATTTTCTATTTCTTCTAGTCTCTTGAGAGAAATACTCGCAGCTTCCGCAACATGAGGATGGCTGTCTTTTTCTAGGTATTTTAAAGCGGAAACACTTTTAGGAGTTGGTAAACTACCTAACGCTTCTGCTAACCGTTGTCTTACTAACCAGTCTTCAGCTTGAGCAAATCTGAGAATATGATCTACTGATTCAATGGATTTAATTTCTCCTAATGCTGAAATTGCCGCTTGTTGAATCACAACTTCTTGACTGTCTAATGCTTGAATTAAAATATCATAAGCGCGAGTATCTTTAATATTACCTAAAGCTACCGCAGCACTAAATCTTACTAACCAATCTGTATCTTCATAAAATGCCCTAGATAGTGCTTCTAATGCTCTATTGTCACCCAAGTAACCTAAAGCACCAGCCGCATCAGCACGAATACCATAGTCAGGATCGGTTTCTAAGATTTTGATTAGGATAGGATAACATTCGGCAGTTTGTTTTATACCTAACGCGAAAACTGCCATAGAGCGCAGTTGAATAGATTCATCATTTAAAACCTTTTTAATTAAAGGTACTGCATCCTCTGAGGGAACATCACGCAAACTAGCTAATGCTACCATGCGATCGCGCAGGTTTGTACTTTCTAACTGGGAAGAAATAACTTCTAAACTGGGAGTAGTCATTGACTTGACAGCACTTTCTTAACTTATCTTTACTTTAACGTATTTAGCTGTCAGCTTTCAGTTATTAGCCATCAGCTTGGAAATATTGACAAAAATTCCTAATTCCTCAAATCTGATATTGAATTGAACACATTGAGTAAAAACAAAAGTCTTTGTATTCCTTACTTTTTGTTCCCTGTTCCCTGTTCCCTATCTTCCTTCCGAATGATACTTATATTCCAAATGGTAGCAAAATTTAATGTAAAACTGTATCCTCAGTGTGACGAGAATTAATAAGAATCAACGTAGGTTTAAAGGGTAGGAATTGAAACTTACTTTAAACCTTGAGGATAATACAATGGTACAGCTTAGTGAACGTCCCGGAGTGAAAAAGATTTCCAGTTTATCAGATAAATTCAACTATGCAGTTTGCATGGTTTATGATGCAGAAACTCGATTTTTAGAAGCTCAACAAATGATGGTTCAATATTGTCAAAATCAACAGCTAAAGTCAATATTAGAAACCCATACCAGAGAAACTGAACAACAAGTTAGAAACTTAGAACAGGTTTTTCAAACATTGGGACAAGAACCACAAAGAATTACCTGTGATGCAGCGGTTGGTTTAATTAGTGATTGGCAAAAATCTATGTTACTCACTGCTGATAACCAAGAATTAATACAAGCAGGAATAGCAGGAGGACAGTTAATCATTGAAAATCTAGAAATAGCTTTTTATCATTGTTTAATTAAAGGAGCAGAAAAACTTGGTGAAAGTCAAGCTGTACAACTTTTACAACAGAATTTAGAACAGGAAGAAAAAATGTCTAAAAAACTAGATCCATTAATTTCACAAATGTTGACGGAAATGAAATCTAGCACTGTCAAATCTACAGCTAAATCAAGGTAATTGATTGAATTGATAGACTTAATGGTAGGGGTTTAGCATTGCTAAACCCTTACTTATTCACATTTCTATTTCTAAACTACAAATTAGGTGGCAGAATTACAGTGTCAATTACATGAATTACACCATTAGTTCCCTCAATATCTGCTTGAACTACTTTAGCATCATTAACCATTACACCTTGATCAACACTTACCTTAATGTTACCCCCTTCTAAACTCTTGACTTCACCAGATTTTAAGTCAGTAGACTTCACATTACCAGAGACAACATGATAAGTTAAAATCTTCACTAAAACTTCTTTGTTTTCTGGTTTTAACAAATCCGTCAAAGCATCCTGTGGTAATTTTTTAAAAGCCTCATCTGTAGGTGCAAAAACTGTAAATGGACCCTCTCCTTGTAAAACTTCTACAAGTCCAGCCGCTTTTAAAGCTGCAACCAATGTTGTAAAAGAATCATTTTCTGCTGCTATTTGAACAATATTTTTTTCTGATGTTGTTGTATTTGTAGTTGGGTTTTCTGGTGGTTTTTCTGTTTCTTGGTTTTCAGTTGGGGTGACACCAGGTGTTTTCATACCACGATTATAGGGAGGTTCATTGAAAATACTTGGTCTAGGGTTGGTTCTTTGATTGCTTACAGATTGTGCGATTTCCGTTTTATTCTTATACTCAGCATTTCTGATCTCTTCAGCGTGGGCGGGTAAAATAGTTAAACAGCTAACTCCTGTAACCCCTAAGATTCCTAAGATTTGAGTCAATAACTTGCTGTAATTAGCGTTCATAAATTGCGTTTGTTTTTCTTTTGATCATCTACATACAACCTTATAACACTTCTTTCACATAAAATCTCATCAGAACTAATCAGCATTGACAAAATATGACATAGTAGTGTAACATTAGACACTCAAAAATCCAAAAAATTAGTATTTTCATCAAAAAAACATAAAAAAGGGGTTTCACCCCTTACTCTAAAAATGTTATACTGTGATAAGTAGATGCACCCTGATGATTTGGAGAGCTATTTTAATGGCTCTCTTTTTTAGTTCGATGAGGTTTGCTGTCCTACTTTTTCAAGCTATGCCTACGGAACACTGCGTAAACACTGGGGTGTAGGGTGGTGTGAGAACAAGTTGTTCCTGGCAAACGGGAATTGGAAACGGGGATAGATATTTGAAAACTGTGTAAATAATTATACAAATTTATAAAAAAATTAAGTATAAAAACAGTAAAAACCAAGAAAATTGTTAACTTCCAGTGCTGATCAGATAAACTCACAATAACGATAAATACTGACTATTTAACCCAACGGGGTGAACTATGGGAGACTGGAAAGAAATTACAGGTGGTGTCACAGCAGCCAGGGGATATCGAGCAGCAGGTATAAAAGCTGGACTCAAACCTTCAGGACTGCCGGATTTAGCTTTGATTGTATCAGATGTTGACGCGATCGCAGCCGGTGTATTTACCACTAGCCAAGTCAGAGCAGCTTGTGTAGATTATTGCCGTCAGCGCTTACAAACTAAACAGAGTGCCAGAGCTATTCTTTGTAACGCAGGCCAAGCTAACGCCGCTACTGGCATTCAAGGGGTAAAAGATGCCCAGGAAAGTGCAGACTTATTAGCCAAAGAATTAGGTATTTCCCCGAAAGCAATTTTACTGGCTTCTACAGGGGTAATTGGACCAAGAATTAAAATGGATGCTTTGCGGGATGGCATACCCAAGGTAGTAGCTGCCCTCTCTGCTGATGGTTCAGATGCCGCAGCGGGGGCAATTATCACTACAGATTTAGTCACAAAATCTATCGCTTTGGAGACTATCATACATGATCGCCCGGTGAGAATTGGCGGTATTGCCAAAGGTTCAGGGATGATCCACCCCAACATGGCCACCATGTTAGCCTTTGTTACCTGTGATGCGGCAGTTTCTCCTCACCTGTGGCAACAAATGTTAACCAGAGCCGCAGATAAGAGCTTTAATTCCATCACCGTAGACGGAGACACCAGCACCAACGACAGTTTAATAGCCCTCGCTAATGGTGAATCTCGCACTCCAGCAATTACAGAAATGGGTGCAGAAGCAGAAAAACTAGAAGCCATGCTCACCGCAGTCTGTCAGCATTTAGCCAAGGCGATCGCCCGTGATGGTGAAGGTGCAACCTGTTTAGTAGAAGTACAAGTCACCGGTGCAAAGGACGAAACCACCGCCCGACAAATAGCCAAAACCATCGCCGGCTCTTCCTTAGTCAAATCAGCCATTTTTGGACGTGATCCCAACTGGGGAAGAATAGCCGGTGCTGCTGGCCGTGCCGGAGTACCCTTTGAACAAGATCACCTGAAAATCAAAATGGGTGACTTTCTGCTCATGGAACATGGACAACCCCTACCCTTTGATAAAGCCGCCGTCAGTGCCTATTTAAAACAAGCCGCTGCTGGTGCTTACCTCAAAGAAGATACAGTATTAATTTCCGTAGATATCGGTAACGGTAACAGCACTGGTAAAGCGTGGGGCTGTGATTTAAGTTACGACTATGTAAAAATTAACGCTGAATACACAACTTAATTAGGTAATGGGTAATGGGTAATGGGTAATTGGTAATTGATCACAACTATTCACCAATTACCCAAACCTAAACTGTCAAGCAGCTAAATTGTATAATTTTCGGATAGTGAAGTCTTGTGGTGTGGGCATCTTGCCCGCTAGACTTATATAAATTAAAATAAATTAAAATAAATTAAAATAAATTAAATAAATGCACAACAGCTTATTTTTAACGAACATCGTAAAAATTTACGGAAGCACAGACGCAAATTCAGAAAATTAAACAAAATAGGCGTTAAAATCGAATCGGCCTTTGTATTTTTGTGGTCTTGTCCCAGATAAATCAGAGCGCGGTTAACTGCATAAATCCTAACTGCCAACGTCCCTATCCCCAACCTTGGGGAAACAAATTTTGTAACAGCTGTGGCACTCAGTTACAGTTGATGGATCGCTATTACCCAATTCAGGCTCTAGGTTCAGGTGGTTTTGCTCAAATTTACACAATTTGGGATACCAAAACCCAAACAGAAAAGGTACTAAAAGTCCTGATAGAAAACTCGCCCAAAGCAAAGCTTTTGTTTAAACAAGAAGCAGAGGTATTAAGTAGTTTTCGACATCCTGGCATACCTAAAGTTGAGAATGACGGGTATTTTGAAATTAATTTAACTAACCCAAAACAGCACCAGTTAGCTTGTCTGGTGATGGAAAAAATTGATGGGCAAAATTTGGAAGTAATTAGAAGAAAATTCCCCCAAGGATGTCCAGAAAATTTAGTGTTAAGTTGGTTTACTCAAGCAATTAAGATTTTACAAGAATTACATAAACGTCAAATTATTCATCGGGATATTAAACCTTCTAATTTAATGCTACGTATTTCTTCAGAAAATGCAGTGACAGGAGAAGAACAATTAGTATTAATTGATTTTGGGGGAGCGAAACAATTTAGTGGTGCTATATTGCAAACATCCAATTCTTCCACTCGTTTATTTACCTCTGGTTACAGTCCACCAGAACAAATGATTGGTAGTAATGTTGGACCCGCTGCTGATTTTTATGCTCTGGGAAGAACAATTATTGAACTACTTACAGGTAAATATCCTCAAGAATTAGAAGATCCTGTAACTGGTGAATTAATATGGCGTAATTACTGTCATATTAACCCTGAATTAGCAGATTTATTAGATGAAATGATACAGGCAGATGTGCGTTCTCGTCCAGCCCATGCAGGTATTATTCAAAAGCGGTTATTAAATATATCCTCAATATCCTCTAAAACTCCTACTCGAAAATCACAACCGAGATTATTTAATCAACTAAAAAATAATATAACTCAAGCTCTTATCAAATTCATCCAAGCAATTGGTAACACTACCTTATTAACATTTCAAATCATTTTCAGTTTTTTAAGTGCTTGTTTTTTCACAATTTGGACAGTGATTTTAGTTTGGATCGGTGCTAATATAGGAACTTTAATTGGTTTTCTGTTAGCCTATCACACTAAATTAGGTTCTGTTGTCACGGAATTTTTAACAATTAAATTACCTCAATTAATTCCCTCTTTTCAAACTGCTGAACCCAAAGAAGTTATTATTTATGGTATTGCAGGTTTAGGTACTGCATGGGGAATTACCATTGCTGGCAGTTTTCGTCAAAAACGCAGATTTTTAATAGCTGCAATTATGGGAGTAATTAGTTATAGTTTAGGTTGGTTAATTTGCCAATTTCAATTTATTAAACCCGCAAGCAGTCCTGAAAGTTTAATTTCTTGGATATTAGTATCAGTTTCTTTACTAACTTTAGGTTTAGGTTTACGCACTCATTATATAGCTTACGCTTTCATTGCTGCTTTTGGTACTGCTAACATTGTCGCAGCTTTAATACATTTAGGTATAGAAATTCCCTTACTACATTTTGCGAGTAAACCAGATTTTTCTGATTTATTTCAATATATATCCTTTTTTGGTTTCATCGGTATTTTAATTAGTTTATGTTTAAGTTTCTGCTACTATTTAGTTGTACCTTGTTTACGAAAGTTAGGATGGAGATAGTTGACAGTTGATAGTTGATAGTTGATAGTTGATAGTTGATAGTTGATAGTTGATAGTTAATAGTTGACAGTTGACAGTTGATAGTTGACAGTTGACAGTTGACAGTTGACAGTTGATAGTTGATAGTTGATAGTTGACAGTTGATAGTTGATAGTTGACAGTTGACAGTTGACAGTTGATATTCTTGAAATCCTTAATTCTAAATTCTAAATTCTAAATTCTAAATTCTAAATTCTAAATATTACACTTCATTACCCTAGACATTAAATTATAAAATCTTCTTTCCACACCATCTATCAAAAACCATCCATAGCGCCCCCACCAAGAGTCAAACCAATAAATACCACTCGGTAAATGTCCATCTGGTGCAGAACTATCAAAATTCAAATCTTCATAATACATCCATTTTTTATCATTTCTCCAACCTACCTGATCACCAAAATTATGCCAATAATCTCGATGAAAATTTCTACTTCCACGCATACTTTGGTAAATTCTTCTCTGTACAGAAAACCCAAATTTACCATAACTATATTTTAGCCACAATTGATTAATTGTCCGAATATCTCGACAAGGAAAATTAAAAATATCTTTATCCGTTAACCATCCTTCATTTTGTCTTCCTACCACAGTTAATATTAATTGAGTAGTTTCTACATCAGCTTCTCTCCATCTTCCTACTGCTAGTAAATCTCTTAATCTTCTGTAATCAATTCCCACCGCTGAAATTAATTTATCATCTAATTCCTCTGCTGGTAAAATACTTGCAAGTCCTAATAACTCTCTTAATTCAAATATTGTTTGCGGGCGGTTTTCTGGTTCTAAAGTCATTCCTTTTAAAATCGCATCATTCACTATTTCACTAATTTGTGAATTTAATTTTTTCGGCGGTTCTAAAATATTAATATGGTTTCTATATTCCGCAGGTATAGGAATTTTTTTAGTGAGTAAAGTATACAGAGTTGCAGCTAAACCATAAACATCTGTATGTGCGCCAAAATTACCTTTTCTTTGATATTGTTCAATGGGTGCATAACCATCTGTTCTTTCATTAGTCATGCTTTTAATTTGTCCATTTGTATATTCCCTCGCTAAACCAAAATCTATTAATACTACTTCTGATTTTCCCCGACGTAAAATAATATTACTGGGTTTAATATCTCGATGTAAAAATCCTTGATGATGAATATATTCTAATGCTTGTCCAATTTGATCTATATATAACAGTGCTTCTTGTTCTGATAACACTCCATTAATTTCAATATAATTTGCTAAATCTATTCCATCTACATATTCCATCACCATACACCATAATCCTTCTTCTTGGATTACTTCATACACTTTGACTATGTGAGGATGAGAACATCTAGCTAATTTTAAAGCTTCATTAACGAATTTTACTTGTAGTTGTTTAAAGTTCTGTTTATGTTGCTGTAAATGATTTAATGTCTTAATTACAAATAATTTAGAAGTCGCTTTTTCTCTGACGCTATAAGTCACACCAAACCCACCACTACCCAATAATTTATGGATAATGAATCTACCATTATCAATGTTTTGATGAGGTTGCCAAAGTTTCATTTAAGTAAACTGGTGGGAGGAAAATATTCAGACTGAAAAATCTTAGACTAATTTAATTTTGTCACAAAATTTACTTATATTAGCATTTACCTTTGAGGTTCAGTGACAACATTTACGTGATATTAGTTTTTACCTAAATCTTTTACTTATACAGTATTTACCCTGGGCTAACAGTATTTTTTTATTCTTCCAGTGTAGAATACCTCACCTTAACCATCGGTTATCACACAAGGGTAACATTTGACAACTTTTGCAATTATCTGTTACATTATTTTACATAAAGCAAAAAAAGTTAAAAAAGAGGTCTAAATATGGTTCTGGTAATTACATTATCCGTAGTTGGTTGGGTTGCTGTTTCTGTAATTGGTTCTTTAGCCTACTTTATGGGTGAGCAAAGTAAGCCCATTCATGAGCGTAACTGGCGTTCTGAGTCTTTTGAGAAGTTAGCTAAGGCAATTACAGGCAAAGAAATAGACTACAACGAGCGCACACCCGCTTACAGAATGGATGCTTACGCTAGTAGCAATCTAGCTCAATAGTATTCATAGAGTTGAAATGTTTACAACTCCAGTATGCAAAAAAATAACCCTCAGTACCGTTACTGGGGGTTTTATTTTTGAACCTATCAGTTTTTTAAATCTGGTTTTTGGCAAAAAAGTCATCGGTCAAATTTTTTCGCAATAAATAGGGCTATTCTCAATAACTAATGAGAATATTATCAATAAAATTACGAGTTTTGGTTTTTTCAGCCATTGATATTGACACCTCAAATTTTTCTGTTATTATAATGATATGATTGAGAAATGTTATAAGCACGTAAAAATCAATCCGAAGATTTTCCCAAGCAATATTGAACACGAGAAAAGAAAATATGCCAATTGCCTATTTGATAGAAAGTTGGTAGATGACCTATTGGTGCTTGAAGATCAAAAATAAAATTATCTTGGGTTCTTGTCCAACCTACGGCATTAAAAAAAACTGCATCGAGTAATTGATATCGTCTCTTTTCAGAAATACGGCTGAAATCATTATCATATTTACCACTATTTACCAAACCTTCATATATACGCTGCTGGACAGAAAACCCAAACCTGCCATTGCTGAACTTCACCCACAGATGGTCAATAATACAAAGATCATCACAGGGGAAATTCTCAAGAAAGTTGCTAGTTATCCAACTTTTTCTATTTCCTTCTCTTTCTGCGATCGCTAACATTAATCTTTCTGTCTCTTGATCTGCTGCTAACCATTCTTGTAGCGCCAGTAAATAGCTAAGTTTGAAATAATCCATGTTTTGTATTTTATCATCAGGATTTTCTAGATTTAAGAAATGACAAGATTTAAAATAATTTTTCCCTCATCCTGTTTATTCTTAAATCCTGTAAATCCTGACTTAGATATAAATTACACAGGACGATAAACGCGATAGTTAATATCAGGAAAAATATTATCCATTAACTCGACTTTTTCCAACCAACCACTATCAACCTTACCAACCTTGATATCTTCATAGAGTTTGTTAAACCGCATCAAATGTGATCTTGTTCTTCTCACAGCGTAAGGAACCATTGTTCCAGTCCGCATAATAAACGCCCAGTCAGAAGACTGCGCTAGTAAAAGTTCCCTTGCAGCTTGGTTTAAAGCCTTCCATTGTAAATCATCCTCTGGTTCTAGCTGAGAAATCTCAATCATCCTTTCCGCAGCTTTGTGTAAATGGGGATAAATCCAAGCATTAGTATCATTTAACCAATATTCATGGAAACCCTTGTAACCCCAACTAGACTGAGAAGGACGACAGACTTGTTGAGTGGGATTAGCACGCAAATAATCAGCTAAATGGGTCATTTCATAAGTACCTTGATCATACCAAGACTTACGGAACAGATAATCAATAAACCAAGGACCCTCATACCACCAATGACCAAATAACTCTGCATCATAGGGAGAAACAATAATAGGTGGCCTTCCCATCATCCCATGTAAATGTTCCGCTTGTCTTTCCCGATTATACATGAAGTTAGCTGCGTGTTCTGCGGTTTTTTCCTTTGCCCAGTAAGGATCATAAAGAGCTTTATCAGAAAGACCTAAACCACGTCCTGTAATTTTATGATACTTAATCCCTGTATTTTTACGTTGTCCGTTGGGCATAATGTAGGGCTTAATATATTCATATTCAGCTTCCCAACCCAAATCTTTATAAAATTCTCGGTATTCAGCAGCGCCGGGATATCCTACCTCAGAAGACCATACCTGTTGAGAAGATTCATGATCACGACCAAAAGCAGCTACACCAGTTTCTGTAAAAATGGGGGCATAAGTACCAAAGCGAGGACGGGGACGAGCATATAAAATACCATGTCCATCAGTGAGGAAATAACGCAAACCAGCATCTGCCAGCATTCGCTCTAAACCTTCATAGTAAGCACATTCAGGTAGCCAAATACCTCTAGGTGCTTTTCCGAAAGTTTCCTCATAATGTTCACAAGCTACTTGAATTTGCGCCCAAACTGCTTGGGGGTACATTTTCATCAGCGGTAAATAACCGTGAGTAGCACCGCAAGTAATGATTTCTAGGTTGTTAGTATCTTGATATTGTTTAAAAGCTGTTACTAAGTCACCGTTATATTTTTCCCAAACCTGACGCGCTTCGTTAAACTCTGTAGCGTAATGTTCAGCCAGATAACGCATATGACCATTATGTACATTGCGTTCTGCTTCCAATTCTATTAGTTCTTCCAACTGAGAAAGGTGAGCATCATAGCGTTCTTGCAACAAAGGATCACGAAGCATAGACACTAGGGGCGGTGTCATACTCATAGTGATTTTGAAGTCAATCCCGTCTCGTTTTAATCCTTCAAAAACTTTTAATAAAGGAATATATGTTTCTGTGATGGCCTCATATAGCCATTCTTCTTCCAGCACGTAGTCACTTTCTGGGTGACGAACGAAGGGCAAATGTGCATGAAGTACAAGCGCAACGTAACCTATAGACATAATATTTTGGGGTATTTGCTAAATTGAAGGTCGAGAGTTGGGCAGAAATTAACAATATTTTAAGATGATTCTGGAATTGTGAAAGAAGTTTTATTTTTATAGGTTCGCACTAATAGACCTCAAGGGCAAATCCCCAAAGCATAAGTAATTATGCTCATACAGCCCAATAATCCTCATATTGTCTACCACAATACACTAATTATAGCAAGTATCTATATCACTAAATATAATAGTATTTTTTTTTAAATATGTATTTTATATTAATTTAATAAATACATGAGGTTGATATAAACCATAAGTAACAACAAAGTGTTACTCTTTGTTAAGAACATTAAACAAATCTAAAGATTTACTCATTAGACACCGCACAAGACTGAGAGAGGTTCATGTTTTGTTACATTCTCAGTGACGGTGTGAGTAAAAGAGCTTTCCAACCAACTGGTTGGTAAAAGATATCCTGTCAAAATGTAAAGACGGGTTAATTCTGGTAATTTTGTCAAAATTTTGCAAAAAAGAACTGTTCGTGTTGATTTTGGCTCACAACAGAAATCTTTTCCATTTCAGATTCACAAATACCAACAAACAATCAGAATAAGGCCTCTTGAAATGACACCACAAAGCATATTACAAACCCCCGAAATCTCAGAAAACTTACTTGTAGACTCAGAAAAAATCACAAGTGAAATAGAAACTGACACCATCAGATTAACTCATGGAGAAAAGTACCTGACATCCCAGTGGTATACAGGTTCAGGGGAAATAGCACATAAAAAAGATGGTCGTTCCTTTGAAGTTTCTGCGACATTTACATTAACAGCAGAAGTGAAAGTTGTAGAAGGTATTTTTCAGCTAGAAAACGAGATTTTAGCTAACATATATAATGAGCGTGGTCGTTGCGTAGCAGTGATTGATCAAACAGTAAATGAACTTTATGGTGAGCAAGTTAGAAAATATTTTAATGCCCATGAAATACCATTAGAAATGATGGTATGTCGTGCGTGGGAAGCAGATAAAACCCCAGAAACAGTACATAAGATATTAGGGTTTTTAGGAAAAGATGGTTGTGACGTTTCCCGCAACGAACCAGTATTAATTATTGGTGGGGGTGTGTTAAGTGATGTTGCAGGTTTAGCTTGTTCTTTACAACATCGCCGCACACCTTACATTATGGTAGGAACAACGGTAGTAGCGGCCATTGATGCGGGTCCTTCACCTCGTACCTGTACCAACGGAAAACAGTTCAAAAATAGTATTGGTGCATATCATCCACCGGTATTAACCTTAGTGGATCGGAGTTTTTTCCGCACCTTAGCAACTGGACATATTCGTAACGGGATGGCAGAAATTATTAAAATGGCCATTACCGATGATCCAGTATTATTTGAATTATTGGAAAAATACGGACCCCAGTTAATAGAGACTCATTTTGCGACTATAGATGCAGATGAGAAATTAGCAGAAATTGCCGATGAAATTATTTATCGTGCGTTGTTCTCCTACATGAAACATGAGGGAACAAATATGTTTGAAACATATCAAGATCGTCCTCATGCTTATGGACATACTTGGAGTCCGCGTTTTGAACCTGCGGTGAAGATGATGCACGGCCACGCGGTAACAACTGGAATGGCCTTTGGTGCAACTTTAGCGGTAGAGATGAATTGGTTAGAACCGGAACACCGCGATCGCATTATTGCATTATGTCAGTCTTTGGGTTTAACGGTGTATCATCCTGTGTTGGAAGACATGGAGATCATGATCGAGGGACAGAAAAATATGCGTCGTAAGCGGGGAGATGGTGGACTTTGGGCCCCTGTTCCTAGAGGTGGTATAGGTGCGTGTGACTATATTCAGGAAGTTCGCCCAGAGTTGTTAGAAACCGCTGTAGCAGCACACAAAGCTGTTTGTAGTAGTTTACCAAATCATGGTGCAGGTATGGAAATGTATTTGAGTGATTTGGGTTTGGAATAATAGTAATTAGCTATCAGCTATCAGCTATCAGCAGTCAGCAGTCAGTTTTCAGTTTTATCGGTTAAAAAAGCAGGAGTAATTACAAATTTAATTGGTAAAAATTGGTAAAAACTTACTCAAATAATAATCAATTAATAACCAAATAATGCTCAATTAATGATGTAAAATATTGATTTTTACTATCATTATCTGAAAGCTGATAGCTGAATACTGAAAGCTGATAGCTTATCTAAAATCCAAAATCCAAAATCCAAAATCCAAAATCCAAAATCCAAAATCCAAAATCCAAAATCCAAAATCCAAAATCTAAAATACAATGACTGAAACACTTACAAAAATCAATCAACCTAGACCTGTAACACCTTTGGGTATTTTAGTAGAAGAACTAGAAAGAACATTGAAAATAGCGAAACAGGAAAGTGTGTCTTCTGAACTTGTGAAATCTTTAGAAAAGGTGTATGAGTTAGCAGCAGGAATTGATCCATATTTGGAAGATAATACTACAAAAGAATCACCAGAATTAGCAGCATTAGCGAAAAGAACTGCTGAGGAAGATTGGAGTAAAAGATTTAGTGATGGTGAAACAGTTCGTCAGTTAGAACAAGAAATGTTATCTGGACATATTGAAGGACAGACATTAAAAATGTTTGTTTCTATGACCAAAGCAAAACGCATTTTAGAAATTGGAATGTTTACCGGATATTCTGCTTTAGCAATGGCGGAAGCATTACCAGCAGATGGTGATATAATTGCTTGTGAAGTAGATGAATATGTCTCAGAATTTGCCAAGGAATGTTTTAAATTATCGGAACACGGTAAAAAAATTAAAGTAATCACAGCACCTGCAATAGAAACTCTAAAAAACCTGATTGAAGCAGGAGAAACCTTTGATTTAGTTTTCATAGATGCTGATAAATCAGGATATGTAGATTATTTCAATTTGTTAATAGAAACCAACCTATTAGCAAAAGATGGATTTATTTGTGTAGACAACACCTTATTACAAGGACAACCATATTTACCCAAAGAAAAAAGAACACAAAACGGAGAAGCAATAGCGAAATTTAACCAAACAGTTACCCAAGATCCGAGAGTAGAACAAGTCATATTACCACTAAGAGACGGTTTAACAATCATCAAAAGAAAATAAATCAGTTATCAGTTATCAGTTAATAAAATCTTAAACCTCTGCGTCCTCTGTGTCTCTGTGGTTCAATCAAAAAAAGACAGAAACACCAAACAGAAAAACCCTCTTAAACCTCTTACCTTAGCGTCCTTTGCGTTCTTTGCGGTTCAATAAAAAAGACAGAAACACCAAACAGAAAAACCCTCTTAAAACTCTTACCTTCGTCTCTTCTTGGTTCAATAAAAAACATGAAAAAAATCACCGCACTTTTTCAAAACATAGGAACATTAACATTACTCCTCCTGATGTTCCCCATCAACCTCACCCTAGTCATCACCGCATGTATCACCAACCTCATCACCCTACCATTTCAGAAAAAAGTCACCTGTGAAAAACCCAAAAAAATCCTATTAACAGGTGGTAAAATGACCAAATCATTACAACTTGCAAGGTCATTTCATCGCGCAGGACATCAAGTGTTTATGGTAGAAACCCATAAATATTGGTTATCAGGACATAGATTTTCTAACGCAGTTAAAAACTTCTTCACAGTACCCGCACCTGAAAAAAATCCAGAAGGATATATTCAAGGATTATTAGAAATAGTAAAACGAGAAAAAATAGATGTATTTATTCCCGTTTCCAGTCCCGTTGCAAGTTATTATGACTCCCTAGCAAAATCAACTTTATCACCTTATTGTGAAGTATTTCATTTCGATCCAGAAATGACAAAAACACTAGATGATAAATTTAGTTTATGTGAACAAGCGCGAATTTTAGGTTTAACTGCACCCAAGGTATTTTTAATAACTTCCCCTGAAGAAATCATCAACTTTGATTTTTCCAAAGAACAAAATCCATACATTATTAAAAGTATTCAATATGATTCCGTGACTCGTTTAGATATGACGAAATTTCCCTTTGAGGGAATGGAAGAATATGTAAAAAAATTGCCTATTAGTAAAGAAAGACCTTGGGTAATGCAGGAATTTATCAAAGGTCAAGAATATTGTACCCATAGTACAGTCAGAGATGGAGAAATTCGTTTACATTGCTGTTCTCAATCTTCACCTTTTCAGGTAAATTATGAACATATTGAAAACCCGGAAATATTTAATTGGGTGCAAAAATTTGTTAAAGAGTTAAATTTAACAGGACAAATTTCTTTTGATTTTATTCAAACCGCAGATGGGAAAGTTTACCCTATTGAATGTAACCCTAGAACCCATACTGCAATTACTATGTTTTATGATCATCCAGGGTTAGCGGATGCGTATTTAAAACCTGGTGAAAATCAAACTCATATAGAACCTTTACCAAGTAGTAAACCAACTTATTGGTTATATCATGAATTGTGGAGAATTACCGGAATTAGGTCTTTTAATAATTTAACAACTTGGTTAAATAAAGTGATTAAAGGTAAAGATGCAATGTTAGATAAAAACGATCCTTTACCGTTTTTAATGGTGCATCATTGGCAAATTGTGTTGTTATTAATTCAGAATCTTTTGAAATTTAAAGGTTGGGTGAGAATAGATTTTAATATTGGTAAATTGGTTGAAATTGGTGGAGATTAAATAATTCGTAATTTGAAAACTTCGGAAATTTAGAACTTATCAAAAAATATGTCAAAACTCAATCTTTTGTATTTAACAGGTTCACCAGAGAGTGATTTTTTCTGTAATTTATCACGACTTTATGCTCAAGATTCGATTCAGGCGATCGCCAAAAATCCCAACTATGATATTCTGATTGCATATATCACACCGGATGGTAACTGGAAATTTCCCAACTCCTTGAGTTTTGAAGATATTGCAGACAGTCAACCCATATCCTTACCGGATGCGATCGCATGGATAAGGACAAAAAACATTAATGTAATTGTACCCCAGATGTTTTGTATACCGGGAATGACTCACTACCGCGCTTTATGTGATGTGTTAAAAATTCCCTATATAGGTAATACCCCGGAAGTAATGTCCATAACTGCAAATAAAGCGAAAGCTAAAGCCATTGTAGCAGCAGCAGGGGTAAAAGTTCCTCAAGGTGAGGTTTTGCGTCCTGGAGACATTCCTAGCATTGCACCCAAAGCAGTAGTAAAACCTGCAACCTCAGATAACTCATTAGGAGTGAGTTTAGTAAAAGACACTCAAGAATACGAAACCGCATTAAAAGAAGCATTTCAATATTCAGAAACAGTGATAGTAGAAGAATATATAGAACTAGGTAGAGAAGTAAGATGTGGGGTAATAGAAAAAGAGGGAGAATTAATAGGTTTACCCTTAGAAGAATATTTAGTAGACTCCAAAAATAAACCCGTCAGAGACTATGCAGATAAACTAAAATTAGGAGATGATGGTAACTTACAATTCACAGCAAAAGATGGTATAAAATCTTGGATTGTAGATACAAAAGATCCGATCACAGAAAAAGTACAAACAGCAGCAAAAAAATGTCATCAAGCATTAGGATGTCGTCATTATAGCTTATTTGATTTTCGTATAGATCCCAATGGAGAACCGTATTTTTTAGAAGCTGGATTATATTGTTCCTATTCACCGAAAAGCGTCATTCCTTCTATGGCCAAAACTGCGGGAATATCACTCAATGAGTTATTAGAAATCGCGATTAAAGAAACATTAAAGTCAGGAGTCAGGAGTCAGGAGAAAGAATAAACAAAGAAGTAAAGAAAAGAGAAAAACCTTAAAATGAGGAGTCAGGACTATTCCTTGCTGTAAATGATTATTCTTCTTCTAACTCAGTTTCTAGAACTTTATAAATATCTTGTCTATCACCCTCTCGACGCATTCCCACACCAACAATAACCACAATAATTCTATCTTGATCAATTCGATAAATAATACGATAGCGTTGACCAACTGCCCTGATACTACGATAACCTTGAAACTGACCTGTTAGAGCTTTACCCTGTTTTTCTGGTTCTATTTTGAGTTTTTCTATTTTCTGACGAAGTGCTTTTTGTTCTCGTTGATCTTTGACTTTTTTCAGTAACTTAATAGCTAAGGGAATAAACTCAATTTCATATTCCATAATTTACCATTCTAATTCCTTCATTGCATCTGACCAACTTACTCTTTGACCTTGTTTGTCTTCCTTAATTCCAGCTATTAATTGTTCTTTAAATTCTTGATCAGATAAGATATCCATAGTTTCTAACATAGAAATATACTGATCATAACTAATAGCTACCATTACTGGTAATTCTTCATTTGTAATAATAATTACTGGTTCATTGTCTAACTGTTTGGGTAGTTGCAGAAGTTGGTCTTTTGCTTCGTTAATATTAATTGATTTAGACATGGGATTACATTGTGTTTAATGATAAACTTAGGCTATCATAGAAATTATATTTTGTCAGATGAACTTTACTTCTCCTTATGTTCACTCTTTCCAGGGTTGGCAATAAGTACCCAAGCAAAATTAATTTAACATATAGAGTGAAAACAAAAATGTCTGTATTCCTTACCTGTTCCCTGTTCCCTGCTACAAAAAAGATAAAACTACTCCTCACCCTCTAAATCCAAATCTTGTAAACTTTGCACCTGAACCCGACGAGAAACCCGACGATACTTCTTACTTTCCAACTTAGGTTCAAACTTACTTTCACCCTTACCCTTAGCTTTCACCTTCATAGTAGACTCAGGATCAGCTTGTTCCTTCAGATAAGTTTGATAGGAGATCGCATCATTTAAAAAATCCAAATAATGCTCATATCTTTCCCAGTCACTACCCACCATACAACCTGGTTCATCTCGATGTAAACAATCAGTAAATTTACAACTTCCACCTTCTAAACGTTGTTTTGCTTCCGGGAAATAATAAATTAAATCTTCAGGAAGACAACTTAAATCAGGTTGATTAAAACCAGGAGTATCAGCTAACAAACCACCATCAGGTAACTCAAATAATTCCACATGACGGGTAGTATGACGACCGCGAGCTAACTTACCAGAAACCTCACCCACACGCAAATTAACATCAGGAATTAGCATATTAATTAAACTGGATTTTCCCACACCAGAAGGACCAGCAATCACAGTAATTTTATGGTTTAAATATTTCGCAACTTCATTAATATTAATTTGATTTTGGACACTAATAAAAATAGGCTTATATCCCCAACCTTCGAGGCGATCGCCAACTTCCTGTTGTTCCGCTTCCGTAATCAAATCACACTTATTCAAACACAAAATTACATCTACACCCGTAGATTCAGCCTTAATCAAAAACCTGCTCAACTGAAAAGGTTCTAAAGGTGGATCAGCAACAGCAAAAACCAAAAGAATTTGATTAACATTGGCGATCGCCGGTCGATCCAACTCACTACTTCTAGGGAGAACCTCAGCAATAGCGCCTCTACCCCCATTCCAGTCAGGTTCTTCAATAACCACGCGATCGCCCACCATCACCTGTTGACCGATCTTCTTTAACCGAGTTCTGCGGGTACAGAGGAGACTGGGGACTGAGGAAAAAGGTGACAGGTGACAGGGAACAGGTGACAGTGAAGAAGAACTTTCTATAATTTCTGACTCCTGACTCCTGACTCCTGACTCCTGACTCCTGACTCCTTGATCTAACTGCACCCGATAAAAATTAGCCTGTACAGCTAAAACCGTACCTAATAACTGTTCGTTAGTAGAAATAGAATCTTCCCTCATGCAGTAGTTACCGGACGACGTACCAACAGAGAAAAATAATCAGCACAGTCAGTAATTTTTTCCACCTGATACCCTGCCATAGTTAAACTATCGGGAACTTGTTCAATAGGTTCACCTCCATCTAACCAGACTTCCAACAAACCGCCATCTGGCATTTGTTCCAGACGTAACTTAGTCCGTACAAAATTAATTGGACAAGGAGTACCCCGCAAGTCCAACTGAGCATCAGGAGTTAACAAAGAAGATACACTCATCACTTAAACAAACTTCCCAAAAAACCTTCCAAACCACCCTTACCAGTTCTGTCACCCTTGATCTTAGCGAGTTTTTCCAATAACTCTCTTTCCTCTTGGGTGATCTTAGTAGGAATATCAATCAAAATCGTAATTAAATGATCACCGCGACTCACAGGGTTTCCTAAACGGGGTACACCGCGATTTTCTAACTTCATCACCGTATTAGGTTGAGTACCAGCGGGTACAATTAACTCCACCGGACCATCCACAGTATTAATCTCTAAACGGCAACCCAAAATAGCCTGTAAGTAACTTAACTTAATTTCCGAAAGAACATTAATTCCATCGCGGTGGAACTCCTCATCTTCATTCACAAAGAGATAAACATATAAATCTCCTGGTGGCCCACCCCGTTGGCCTGCATCACCCTCTTGGGAAATTCTCAAGCGTGTACCGTTGTCTACACCTGCGGGAATAGTAATTTTCAGCTTCTTATTTTTTTGGTTAGCCCCTCTACCATCACAAGCATCACACTTATCCTCTACCACTGAACCCGTGCCATTACAAGTGGGACAAGTAGAAACCTGAGTAAAACTACCAAAAGGGGTTCTAGTGACTCTTCTGACCTGGCCAGAGCCATTACAAGTGCTACACTGACGGGGGCGAGTTCCAGGTTTAGCACCAGAACCATTACAAACTTCACAAGTTTCTAAATGGGCAATGCGAATTTCCTTTTCGCCACCAAATACAGCTTCCCGGAAATCTAACTTGAGGTCTAAGCGTAAATCATCACCTCGTACAGGTCCATTAGGTCGGCGTTGAGTACCGGGACCACCCATACCCCCAGCAAAACCACTGAAAATACTTTCAAAAATATCAGCAAAACCGCCCATATCGCCCATATCTTGGAAACCAGCGCCAGCAGCACCAGAAACCCCAGCTTCACCAAAACGGTTGTAACGTTCGCGGGTATCTGGCTCAGATAGCACCTCATAGGCGCGGTTAATTTCCTTAAACCTTTCTTCAGCACCAGGTTCTTTGTTCACATCTGGGTGAAACTTCCGAGCCTGACGGCGATAAGCCTGTTTAATGTCTTCTTTGCTGGCATCACGGGAGACACCTAGAATTTCATAATAATCGCGGGCCATAGAGCAAGGGTAAAAGTTAGAACTAAGAACACAAAACTACCTAAACGACTCAGGTAAAAGAATATAGACAAAACTAAATTTTTGTTAAAAATTAATTTTACCTTTGACCTACACTAACAGCAAATTTTAGGTGACAGTTAGAGTTGGGGAGGTCAAGGATAAAACTGATGAACTTATCAATGAAACTTATCAATGAATTTATTGTCATCATGATTGAGACTACAGGAACTTGTCTCTTTTACAATTGTGATGCTTACACTGACAAAAATAATCCCATCCCATAGAGGGACTAACCGTATCATTAGGTGTGGAAAACCACCATATACATTTGGTTGCTCATATAGTAACTTTGGATTTCTGAGTTGGGGTGAGGGAATCAGGAGAGAGAAGTCTATAAATTAAAAATTCAGTGATAGTCAGTTATTTTACCCATTACCCATTACCCATTACCCATTACCTACTCCTAATCTATCTGTTCATAGTCAGCAGAAGCAGTATTATCTTCATCAAAATCAAAATTGAATTGTGGTATTGATGTTTCTGTGGCCGAACTTTCCTCTACAAAAGTTAAAGCAATTTCTGGTATTTTTTCCTCGGATGCTGAGGGTGCTATTTTTGTACTTGGTTCTACTTCATCATCATCCTCATTTTGTGACTGATTTTGAGCAACACTACTAGCACGGTTGTAAACATCTTCACCAATGGAGAAGAGAGCCTTTTGGAATTCTTCTAAAATTGGTTTAAATCTATCTGCGGAAATACTAGCGTCATTCATAGCAGCTTGAAGATTAGCTAATTTATCCTCTGCTAAATTCTGAATTGCCTCACTAACAAACTCTCTATTCTCTTTTAATGTGGACTTATAGCTAAATACGAGATTATCAGCTTGGTTTTTCAGTTCAATCAATTCTCTGCGTTTCTTATCTTCCTCTGCGTACAACTCAGCTTGTTGTCGCATTCGTTCTACTTCCGCTTGACTTAAACCACCAGTATTAGTGATGCGAATACTTTGTTCTCTACCAGTACCCTTATCTTGAGCCGAAACCTTGAGAATACCATTAACATCAATATCAAAAGCCACCTCAATTTGGGGTACACCACGAGGAGCGGGAGGAATACCAGTCAACAGAAACTTACCCAAAGTTTTATTATCCTGTGCCATAGCTCGTTCCCCTTGGAGAACATGAATTTCCACAGAATTTTGACCATCAACTGCGGTAGAAAAAACCTGGGACTTACTGGTAGGAATAGTTGTGTTCCGTTCAATAATCTTAGTAAATACTTCTCCGAGAGTTTCCAGACCCAAAGAAAGAGGGGTAACATCTAAAAGTAGTAAAGTATCAACCTCTCCACCTAAAACACCAGCTTGAACCGCTGCACCCAAAGCTACAGCTTCATCTGGGTTAATGGAACGATCAGGAGTTTTACCATTGTAAAATTCAATCACCGCATTTTGAACAGCGGGAATTCTGGTTGAACCACCCACCAAAATAATCTTGTCAATATCCTCAGCTTTCAGGTCAGCATCTTTGAGAGCCTGAATCATAGGTTCAATAGTAGCAGCAATTAAATGGGCTGTCAGTTCTTCAAACTTAGAACGACTTAGTTCCATTTCCAGATGTTTTGGTCCATTTTCGTCAGCCGTAATAAATGGCAAGTTAACGGAAGTATTAACCATACTGGAGAGTTCAACTTTCGCCTTTTCTGCGGCTTCTCGCAGACGTTGCAGAGCCATTTTATCCTCAGCTAGATTGATTTTTTCCTGTTCGAGAAACTCTTCCAACATCCACATGACAATGGCATTATCAAAGTCATCTCCACCCAATTGGTTATTACCACTGGTAGCTTTAACCTCAAAAACCCCATCACCTAATTGCAGAATAGAAACATCAAAAGTTCCACCACCCAAGTCAAAGACGAGAATTAATTGTTCTTGATCTTGCTTATCTAAACCAAAAGCCAAAGCTGCCGCTGTGGGTTCATTGATAATCCGTAATACATCTAAACCCGCAATAGTGCCTGCATCTTTAGTTGCTTGTCTTTGGGCATCTGTAAAATAAGCTGGTACAGTAATTACCGCCTCAGTAACTTCTTCACCTAAAAAATTTTCTGCTTCCTGCTTGAGTTTTTGCAGAATCATAGAAGATATTTCTTGAGGTGTATAACGACGACCACGAATTTCTACATCAACGGTATCATCTCGACCCTTAACACATTTGTAGGGTACGCGAGAACGCTCTGTGTCCGTATCATCCCAACGACGGCCAATAAATCGTTTGATGCTATAAACTGTGTTTTCGGCATTAGTGATAGATTGACGTTTAGCTAGTTGTCCAACTAAAAGATCACCACTTTTACCAAAGCCAACAATACTAGGAGTAGTACGCCCTCCTTCAGAATTGGCAATTACAATGGGTTTACCACCTTCTACTACGGCAACACAACTGTTAGTAGTACCTAAGTCTATACCAATAACTTTTCCCATATTGTCAATATTTTTAGTGAGTGCTGTGATTGTGATTTTTTGGCAGACTATATCTTTCCTATCAAGGTTAATTAATTTCAGATTATGTTCTGAATAGAACCTGATGTCAAAAATGAGATTACATAAAACTATAGTTCCCAAAAGTATAGACAACGTGAGCAATGACCATACTTGCCTATAGATTTGGCAACATTTTACAGTACAGATATTTACTGCTGATAATAAAGTAGATTACCAGATTTAACCCATTGACGGTAGGGCTGATCAATTTTAGCAAGTAGCAAATATTTCACAGCCCTACCTTTAGTGATCAATGTATTTACTGTTGAATGATCTACAGTTTGTCAGTCAACACAGAAATACAATTTAGCTATTTTCTTCACTGGGTTCTGTTTCTTGTTCTGTAGAACTATCTTCTTTGGGAGCAGCCACTTTCACCATTGCGTGACGGAGAATGCGATCGCCTATAAAATACCCTCGAACTAACTCTTCTAAAACTGTTCCTTCTGGGTGTTCATTAGTAGGTTCTCGCATTACAGCTTCATGTAGGTTCGGATCAAATTCCTGACCTTCTGGGCGCATCGGTGAAACACCAAGACGTTTAAGACAATCTACCAATTGTTTATAAACCCCTTGATAACTCTTGTGAATTGTCATCTCACCATCATTTTGTGGTTTGATGTGCGCTCTAGCTCGCTCAAAATTATCTACTACAGGTAACAATTCCATGATTGTATTTCTCTTGACCTGTGTATCCATCTCCTCTTTCTCTTTGGAGACACGTTTACGATAATTTTCAAAATCTGCGGCAATCCGCATATATTGGGTGCTACGCTCTTCCAGTTGCATTTTCAAAGACTCAATTTGCTGAGTCAGTTGTTCTAGGGCTGCTGTATCTACTTCTGTTGTTGGTGCAGCAGTGACAGCATTATCTTCTGTGAGTACAGGTTCTCCCGACACATTGGTTTGGGTGGCCTCATGCTCAGTCACTTCGCTACCGGATTCATGAGAATTAATTTCGGCTGGGGAGTCGCTATTCATTGCTTGCATTACCTCTATTTGTTCGCCCAGTTGCTGGCTCGTATTGTTTACTTGTTTATTTTCATCCATCATTATCTAATCATTCCAGATGCTTTAGACGGCACTTTCAAAAAGCAATTGTAGATTTTAATTTTGACCTATGTCTAAGAAAAAAGGGTAATGTGGATTTTACAGTAGCTTTCAATGCTTACCAGTAAAGACTTGTGGATTTATTTTTTGACCTCATTCATCTGCAATTTGGCTGTATCCGTATTTCTAGCTTCATATAGTGTTATCGCTGAAAGCGGACATTAAGTTTTTTCTATTTTGACAAAAATATCATCAAGTTGCCTGTTTTTCGGCTGCCAATATTTCCATAGAACAATTGAACTAATTACTTATCACTGACAAGCAGCAATAAAAATTTTTACAAAGAAAATTGATTAAATTTTAATTTAATACACTAACCATGAGAATTATTGAATACAGTGTGGGAATAATGTAACAAGAGGTCTTCCCTACTCATTGCTTATGACTTACTCATCACCACAACGGCGCAGTACCGCTCTCACGACTAGAACAGAGTTTTCGCCTTTTGGCAACAAGCTGGTGCAATCTGGCTATGTTAACAATGAACAGATGAGACAGGCTTTAGCCGAAAGCCGGAAATCTGGGAGAATGTTGACCGATGTATTGGAGTCAATTACTGGTAAAGAATTAGCTCCTGAGTTTCTGAGAGAATACAAAAAACAACACTTATTTGAACTCAAAATACTATACGGTGTCGAATCCATCGATCCAGAGGTCAATGACATTGGCGATATGAAGGTGGGTAATTTGATTGAAAAACTCATTCCTGTTGACGTTTGTCGCCGTCATCGTTTAGTACCTTTGGTGAAACGGGAAGATCAAAACCCACCCTATGTTTTGGTGGCAATGGTTGATCCAGATAACCTGGAAGCCTGTGATGATCTTAACCGGATTCTTCGCTCTCAGGGTTTATCTTTACAGCGGATGGTAATTACCCAAGAAGATTACCAGCGGTTGATTAATCAATATCTGGATGAATTTGCCGTTAAACAAGAAAAATTACAACAACAGAAACTAACAGATATTAGCCAAGATATCGAAAGTTTGAATCAAGATATGGTTCAGGAGGTTGTGGAAGATTCAGAGGTGGATCTAAGCGTAGCAATGAAGGATGCTGACGATGCACCGATTATTAATCTTGCTAACAAAATTCTGTTTGTGGCTTTACGAGATGGTGTTTCTGATATTCACATTGAACCCCAGGAAGAAAGTTTGCGAGTGCGTTTTCGTAAGGATGGGGTGTTGCGCGAATCGGAAGCTATCCGACCTATGCCTAAACACATTGTCCCAGCGGTGACAGCACGATTTAAAATTATCTCTAATTTAGATATTGCGGAACGACGTTTACCTCAAGATGGTCGTATCCGACGAGTTTTTGATGGTAGAAAAGTTGACTTCCGGGTAAATACCCTTCCTAGTCGTTATGGGGAAAAAATCTGTTTACGGATTTTAGATAACTCCTCTACCCAATTAGGTCTAGATAAATTAATTACCGATCCAGTGACTTTAAAAATAGTCCAGGATATGGTGAGTAAACCTTTTGGTTTAATTCTGGTAACAGGTCCGACCGGTTCTGGTAAAACAACTTCGTTGTATTCTGCATTAGCGGAAAAAAATGATCCAGGTATTAACATCAGTACCGTAGAAGATCCCGTTGAGTACAGTTTGCCAGGTATTACTCAGGTACAGGTAATTCGGGAAAAAGGGCTAGACTTTGCCACCGCACTAAGGGCATTTTTAAGACAAGATCCTGATGTGTTACTGGTGGGTGAAACACGGGATAAGGAAACGGCGAAAACAGCGATTGAGGCGGCGCTAACTGGTCACTTGGTGTTAACTACTTTACACACTAATGATGCTCCAGGGGCGATCGCCCGTCTAGGTGAAATGGGTATTGAACCTTTCATGGTTTCCAGTTCGCTCATCGGTGTGTTAGCACAACGTCTGATGCGTCGTGTTTGTTCAGAATGTCGTATTCCCTATACTCCCACCCCGGAAGAATTGGCTCGTTATGGTTTGTCTGCTTCCCAGGAAACTGCTGTAACCTTCTACAAAGCCAATACCATATCCCCAGAAGTAATCGCTGAGGGTAAAGTTCAAGTTTGCCCCAAGTGTAATGGTATTGGTTATAAAGGTCGTTGTGGTGTGTATGAAGTAATGCGAATTACGGAAACGCTGCAAGCCTTAATTAACCAAGAAGCACCCACAGAACGTATTAAAGAAGTGGCTGTAGAAGAAGGGATGAAAACCTTACTTGCTTACAGTCTGGACTTAGTACGACAAGGTGCAACAACTCTGGAAGAAGTGGAGCGGGTGACATTCACTGATACCGGTTTAGAGGCAGAATTAAAAGCCAAGCGTAAGAGTGGTCTAACCTGCAAAACCTGTGATGCCACATTACAACCAGAATGGTTAGATTGTCCTTACTGTCTGACACCTCGTTTTCAAGATTGATGTCTAACAAGATTTATAGCTGTTCTCAGTCTCATGAGGTACACCCCAATTTATTTACTGTTCCCTGTTCCCTATTCCCTATTCCCTATTCCCTATTCCCTGTTCCCTGTTCCCTGTTCCCTGTTCCCTGTTCCCTTAATTTTGTGACTATGACTGACTCTCAGGGTTTTAATTAATTGTTCAATTTTTCAATGGAGATTTGAAACTATGGAAATGATGATTGAAGACTTGATGGAAAAGTTGATTGATATGGGTGGTTCAGATATGCACTTGCAAGCTGGTTTACCTCCCTACTTCCGCGTTAGTGGTAAATTAACACCCATCGGGGATGAAATCTTAACAGCAGATCAGTGTCAAAGATTAATCTTTAGTATGCTGAATAACTCTCAGCGTAAAACCTTAGAACAAACCTGGGAATTAGACTGTGCTTATGGTGTGAAAGGGTTAGCTCGTTTCCGGGTGAATGTCTATAAAGAACGTGGCGCTTATGCAGCTTGTTTGCGAGCTTTAAGTTCTAAAATACCTAACTTTGAAAAATTAAATCTACCAGATATTGTCCGCGAAATGTCGGAAAAGCCCAGAGGTTTAATTCTGGTTACAGGTCCAACGGGTTCAGGTAAAACCACAACTCTAGCGGCAATGATTGACTTAATTAACCGCACCAGAGCCGAACATATTTTAACTGTTGAAGATCCTGTAGAATTTGTTTACGAACCCATCAAAAGTTTAGTCCACCAACGTCAATTAGGTGAAGATACTAAAAGTTTTGCTAATGCACTAAAAGCTGCGTTACGGGAAGATCCAGATATTATTCTGGTAGGTGAAATGCGGGACTTGGAAACCATTTCTTTGGCAATTTCCGCCGCAGAAACAGGTCACTTAGTTTTTGGGACATTACACACCAGTTCTGCTTCTCAAACCGTTGACCGGATTATTGACGTTTTTCCCGCCGATAGACAAACACAAGTCCGGGTACAGTTATCTAACTCCTTAGTTGCCGTATTTAGCCAAACTCTAGTACCTAAAAAAGATCCCAAACCAGGGGAATATGGGCGGGTGATGGCTCAGGAAATCATGATTGTTACCCCTGCTATTTCTAACCTAATTAGGGAAGGTAAAACCGCCCAAATTTATTCTGCTATTCAAACCGGTGGTAAATTGGGTATGCAAACTTTAGAGAAAGTATTAGCTGATTATTATAAAGCTGGAACTATATCTTTTGAAGCTGCCATGTCCAAAACTTCTAAACCCGATGAAGTACAACGTTTAATTGGTGCAACTGCTCCACCAGCAGCAAAACCTGGAGTTAAAGCACGTTAAATAAATAATTCATAATTTGTAATTTGTAATTCGTGATTCGTAACTATGTTTTTATTTATGAATTATGAGTTACAAATTATCAATTAAAGATGATAAATCTATTAATTGTGGAGTGAAATTATGCCAACCTATGTTGCCAAGGTTCGGGATTCCAAAGGCAAACCCCAAACTGCAAAATTTGTTGCTAATTCTTTAGCAGATGCACGCACTAATCTGAGAGATAAAGGTTATATTGTTCAAGAACTGAAAGAATCTCAAAGTTTAAGCTCAAAGTTTGATTTAGAAAAGTTTCAAAATTCCCTTGTTAAAGTTACCGTCAAGGATAAAGCTGTCTTTTCTCGTCAATTTGCGGCTCTGGTAAATGCAGGGGTAGCAATTGTCAGAGGTTTAGGTGTATTGTCAGAACAGTGCAGTAATCCCAAACTTAAACAAGCTCTGACAGAAATTTGTAACGATGTGCAAACAGGTGTGAACCTATCCGATGCAATGCGGAAACATCCACAGTGTTTTGATGGTTTGTATGTAAGTATGGTACAAGCTGGAGAAATTGGTGGTGTACTCGATGAGGTTTTAAATCGTTTGGCTAAACTTTTAGAAGATATGGCCAGACTGCAAAACCAGATCAAATCTGCAATGTCTTATCCATTGGTTGTAGGTTTCTTAGCAACTTCTATTTTCGTGGGGATGACGGTTTTCCTGATTCCTATTTTTGCCAATATCTTTGAAGACATTGGGGTTGAATTACCCCCTTTAACCCAGTTTTTGATGACTTGTAGTAAAATTCTCCGTAGTTATTGGTCTTTGGTAATTATTGCCGCAGTTGTTGTTTTTCAGATTGCCTTTAAACAGTATTATAAAACTCCTGTAGGCAAACTGACTGTTGATAAATATTCTCTCAAAGTTCCTTTGTTTGGTGACTTAATTCAAAAATCTTCTGTAGCAAGATTTAGCCGTACTTTTGGTTCTTTAACTCGTTCTGGTGTACCTATTATCACTTGTTTAGAAATTGTGCGAGATACATCAGGAAATCAGGTGATTGCTAATGCTATTGATGATGCCAGAAAAGAGGTTCAAGAGGGGGGAATGATTAGTAGTGCTTTGAATAAAAGCCAGGTTTTCCCAGCTATGTCTATTCAGATGATGATGATTGGGGAAGAAACAGGGGAATTGGACGGAATGTTAATGAAGGTTGCTGACTTCTATGAAGATGAGGTAGAACAGGCCGTTAAATCTTTAACCAGTATCTTAGAACCATTAATGATTGTGGTTTTAGGGGGGATGGTAGGTACAATTCTGTTAGCGATGTATTTACCGATGTTCAAAGTATTTGAATCCTTATGATCTATCTGTGCAAAAAGGCGAAATCCCCAAGGTAAAAACCAACGGTAATTTCACAGATGTAACTCTTGATTACTGGATGAAAATATCAGAGTAAAGTATTAATAAATTCCCTAAATTATTTAACTTTACTCTTTTACCTTTATTACTTTTCTGAGAAAATATTTATTGAATTTTTACTTAACATCATGTCTGTAAAAAAATCACTTTATGAAGCTAGTTTAGCAGAATATAGCAATCACTTAGCGGCGATCGCACTTTTAAAGAAACATCGTCCTTATTTGGAAATGATACCGAGTTTACGTCGTCCATCGGAAAGTGTGATCACTATTCCTTTACCTGTAGTGAGGATTCGTGATTTGCAATCTAAAACTTCTCAAACGATGGATTTACCATGTGATATTTCCATTATTATGTGTGATCCAGAATGGAAAATCAAAACTGGTATAGAAATTTTATTATTTATCCATCGCCCCCATGAGGACTTTTCTGATTTATTAACTAGATGGCGTAAATGTCAAGTTTGGTTAGATAAAGAATATGAATGGATAATGCCTTTCCGTCATAGTCATATTTTGAGCGAAGGTGTAAATACAATATATCCTTTATTCGTTATTTTTGATCAAACACCAGAACGAATCCAAAGAGGTTTGTTAGGTGCAGAATTACCTTTTATTATGGAAACTTCAACTTTTTTAGAAGTAGAAGAATATCAAGAATCTTATGTTGGGGAATAGGGAATAGGGAATAGGGAATAGTAACAAGGCAAAAGGCAAAAGGCAAGAGTTAATATTATACCCAGTCACCAGTCCCTAGTCCCCAGTCCCCAGTCCCCTATTTTACAAATTTAGGCATAATTTCGGCGGCGGTAAATAAACCGTTAATACCTCTTTGATGTAATTCTTGACCGGCTTTTAAATAACCAAAGGCTGGACCACAAACGTTAGCGGCCATGCTGGTTTCATCGCCTAATGTAAAGGTGTGGGTAGATATTTTCCCTTCAAAGGTGCGCCCGGTAATTTTCACATTTGTACTCAGAGGCTTTTTAGGGTTGCGAGTATCAACAACACCACCAACGGTTACTCTATCCCGTGAACAAATTCCGGCAATTTCTAACATTACATCATCGGCGTGTTCCATGTTTTCCAAAGTTAACACACCGTTGGTTTTATCTAATAATGCTTCTACTTCTGCATCAGTCATTGCTCTAGCGGTTTCTACAGTATAACCGGGTATATGTCCGATATCTTCCCGAACTGTAGCGCGGTATGCTTCCCAGTTAGCAATACCTACACCAAAGGTAATAACTACACTGTGAATTTCGGCGTAACTTTGGGCAGCTAAAGCGGCGGCAGCGGTTAAAAGTCCAGGGGTTGCACCACAACCGGTCATGTAGGTAATACCTGCTGCTTGCAGTTCGTCTTTCATCGCTAACAGTTGTTCTACTGCACTGGTGCGTTTGATGGCATCAACTAACACACCTTTCCAACCAGCTTGGATAAATTGTTTGGTGACGTTGGGGATAAAGTCGTTAGGTAGGTTAGGTAAGGCGAGGAAATAACCATCTACAGCGTCACCTGTGGCTTGAATAAGGTCTTGAATGCTGTTGTTGCTTAGTGTACCAAAAGATTCTAAATAACCGACTGTTCCTTGTTTTTGGTAGATGGAAATGCAAGTATCGGTGTTTAAGCCTTCGGTGGAGTATGCGTAGCCTTTTTGATCTGCGGCAGCTACGAGAATCATTTCGCGTTTGCTGGAGAGGAGTTTTGCTGCTGCTTGGCCGAGTCCACCAAAACCTAAGACTCCGACGCGGATGGGTTGTTTGTTCATTGTGTTTTTTCTCTGTATGGTTAATGGTTAATTATGCTTTATTTTGATTAAAGTTTCGCGCAAAGGGGCAAAGGAGCAAAGGCGCGAAGAAGATACCTTGATTTAGAATATAGTGATAATGGGGAATGATTGATTACAATTAGTGTACTATAGGGAGATTTGGTAATTTATGACTATTGAACAATTAGAGGCTGAAGTTTTAGCTTTACCAAAGGATACTTTAGCATTATTAGTAGCTCGTTTAATTGAACATTTAGGACAAGTAGAAGAAATTGATCAGCAAATTGCTGAGGAATGGATACAAGAGGCAGAATTACGTGATGAAGATATTAGTAGTGGTAAAATTTCTGGTGTTTCCTCTCAAGAAGTGTTTAGTAAATTGCGTACATATTTACAATGATAAATGTTATATTTCATCCCTTGGCAGAACAAGAATTAACTGATGCTATCAATTATTATGAGCAGCAAAGAACTGATCTAGGTTTAGAATATTTAGAAGCGGTAGAACAGGCTGTAAATTGTTTGATGTATTATCCAGAAATTGGGGCAAAGGTTCGCGGTTCTATTCGGCGTTTAGTGATACCAAAATTTCCCTATTCTCTTTTATATCGTGTTTTGGAAGAGGAAGAAATTCGCATTTTAGCTGTAGCGCATCATAAGCGTCAACCATTTTATTGGAGTAGAAGAAAGTAGCTGTTTAGATGAAATACGTCAGATTATAAATTTTTACAACAAAATTGGTGAATATAATTATATAATTAATGTTGTTACAGCTTATTTTCTACAATCTTAAATGATGTTATGTTGCGAGAAAAGCTCAAGCAAGAATTAGATGATCTCGATGAAGAACAACTGGAAAAAATAGCTGATTTTATAGCTTTTATTCAGTTTCAATCTCAAAAGTTTTCTGACAATACCCCATTATGGCAAAAATTAACACCAGAAGCAAGGGCGAGTGAGTTTCGAGATTGGGTTTCTCAACTTCCTGAAACTGGTGTGAGTCTGAGTGATGAAGATTTTAGTCGAGATAGTATTTACGAAGAATGACGAGATATATTCTTGATACTAAAAGTTTTTAGATTCAACATGATGGAACTGAGGAAGGGGTGGCTAATGATTTGGTTGCTGCGGAAATACCAAAATCACATATTATTTTAGGGTTTAAAGCGCCTGAGATCAGGAAATATACGGAGTTTGCTGGTTTTTAGGTAAAATTTTGTTAATTAAGGCTGAGTCAAAATCTAAAGCTGATATACTTAGGCAGATGTTAGAATTACCAACTAAATAATAATCCACAAATAATACATTTGCGGAGCGTCCAGAAAGGATAGAACACGGTGTAAATAAAGTTTTGCATATATTTTATGTTAGTGGTTTTAGGAATTAAGCCTGAACTTACTAGATTATATAGGTGTAATTATTGTAGCGTTTACTAAAAGTGTTAATCATGGATATATCAGAATACTTTAAAGGGCTAATTAGTAATCAGCAATTCAGTGAAAATCTGAATCAACAACATTATAATTTTGCTCATCAACTAATGCCTTATGTTGTAGAAAATAACTTTCCTGATTTATTAAATAGGGTTCTTAATGAATCAGCACAAAACTGGCTATTACAAATTTGGAATAAATGCTCTGACCTTGAAATTCCTAGTTATACAGCATTAGTTCACCCAATATGTAGTTCTATTAACCGTTCTGAGGATATTGGATTAATATATATTACCATGCCTGCGCCTAGAGTAAGTCCAGAGGTAGCATACATAGCGATTGTTTTCAAAATTAATAATAATTCACCGTCTGATTGGTTACGAAGCTATTTTACACTTGAGTTAGGACTAACAACATCTGCATATTGGACTCTGGGAGAGTGGAATAAATCTAATCATATTAATTTAGGGGAATTCATGTATGAACCTACTTTAAATAATTTTCTGGTGACAGTTATGACAGAATTTAAAAGAAGATGGAGTTAATTTATAATTTTAATTTGTTAGCAACTACTTACGATAATCAACTATGTTTAAAGGAACAATTACTTTCAATGCTGACTTTACTGGCGTGCAATTTGAATCAATTGAATTTTCTGATCCTGATTCAAAATTATTCTTAGCAACGGTCAAATCAGCGAAAAATGAAGGGGTTATCCTAAAAGTAGAAATTATCAATGTAGATTCCGTTCAACAAATATTTAGCCAAGCACAAGAAGTTGCAGATTACACTACTAAAATATTGACTTTTACGTTTAACACTTTGTTTCAAAGATTTCGCAAAGTAGATGAAAATATTGTCCAAGAAGAAGAACAAGCTGGTGGAACTAAACAAACAATTATCTACGCATTTTTAGGCACAGGAATGGGTATCAATGTAGATTTAGATCACATTGCTACTAACCGACAGCTATCGGAAGTTAAACAACTTCTTGAAAAAAGAACTTATCAAGAATTTGCATATTATAATCTATTTTATTCTGCGCTTAATTTTAAAGACGCAATGTCAAAATTTATGGCATTATATAGTATTGCACTAAGTCTATGTGGGGATAGCCAAGAGAAAGTAGACCAATGTATTCTTTCATTTCAACCAAGCATCAAAACTAACCCACCTTATCGTCAAAGAAAGTCAGGTGTTCCAGAAACAATCTACACAAGACTCCGAAATGAAGTTGGTCATATTCGTCCTAACACTACAATTGAGCAAACACGACAGGAGATGGAAAAAAATCTAAATGGTTTAATTTTAATTGTAAAGGAGTTAATTAATCATCAAACTTGAGTATCAAGCGATCGCATTTCCGATGTAGAGTTAAGAGCGATCGCCTGATCATTCAAGACTAATAACCACAGCTTGACCTTTTACCACTGTAGATAAAATATCTAAAATCTTTGGAACTAAAGGTTTCAAATCCATTAATCTATTAGACTTTGCTTGTAAAACAACTACAGCTATATTGAACTGAGATAAATTTTGCTGAAAAGATAAATTCCTATCAACTGTAATAAAAATATCAAATTCTGTTTCTATTAAAGCCAATAATTTACCATTTTTAGTTCCCGCCCATCCCATCTGAGGAACGGTTTTGATTTCATAACCTATAAATTCTTTAGCTAATCTGCGATCAATACATTCATCTAAAATCAATTTCATTTTATGCTACCTTACTAATCATTTCTTTTTCAACTTCCTCCAAAAATGTAATTACTTGCTCTTTAGTAACCGTAGGAAAACCATCTAAAAAATCATCTATTGAATCTCCTGCTTTTAAATAATCTAAAAGTGTTTGGATAGGAACTCTTGTTCCACTAAAAACTGGAGTACCACTCATAACTTCAGGAGAAACGCTGATAATTGAAGTATTGCTAGACATAGTTTTTTATATGTTTAAGTGATATTGTTAGTTTAACATTGATTTAGAATGACAGCGATATCTACGGCTGGCTTCATCTACGCATCTACAAATATATGGAAGGCTCTAATTCAACAAATATAATCCCAAATGCAGAGAAGGCAGTTATTGACATTCGTAAACTACGTGACTACCCCTTAATCGAGATCATCCCACAGGAAAGGATAAAGCTCGTCTCTTTTCCTCAATTTTAGCCATGACTGCTGAAAATGCTGAAGAATTACGCCAAATTATTTTGGAACAAGTTAAAATTCAAGAAGCTTGCTTAAATAAAAGTGATCAACATGGACAACGTTACTATGTAGATTTTACATTGAACAGGCAAAATAAAAGTGCAACCATTCGTAGTTGTTGGATTATCGAGTCTGGTTCTGATTTTCCAAGATTAACAAGTTGCTATATTAAATTGTAATATTTGAAGGTTGTAACCAATGAGTAAACTAGAACCAAAGTTACTAGATGTAGTAGCACTCACCGTTGATTTACCTGAATATCACTTATTACGTGGTCAAGTTGGTACAATAGTAGAAATACTAGCAGATGGTACTGTATTTGAAGTGGAATTTAGCGATAGTAATGGACAAGTCTATGAATTTGTTGCTTTAACTTTAAATCAAATAATGGTTTTGCATTTTGAGCCAATATCTCCTGATTTAGCAAAGTCAACAGTGACGGTGTAAGTAGTAAATCGGAATTATATTATAATAATTCTTATCTACAGCCAACTTAACCAAAATAACTATGAGTATCAGTCTCACCCCTAAACAAGAACATTTTATTCAAACAAAACTGCAAACTGGGAAATACAACTCTGTAGAAGAAGTTATAGAAATCGCCCTTCAGTTGCTAGATGAATATGATCGCGCTGAGTCAGAATGGGTTAAAGAAGTGCGCGAAAAAATTGATGCTGCTATTGCAATTTCAGAACACACAGCGCCTATTGATGGTGAGACTTTTGTAAATCAAATTTTAGATCGTTTTCAGCAACAGCGACAGGTACAAAAATGAATCGTTACGTTATTAATATTCTCGCTAGTCGTGACTTAAATGAAATTGCTGAATACTTCTCGCAAAATAACTTAGAAGCAGGTGAAAAATTTTTTCAGGAATTTAACCGCAAATGTCAACAATTAGTTTCTTTTCCAAATAGTGGTAAAAGCTATTCAGGAATACGTACTGATTTGCGAGGTTTACCACTAGAAGGTTATATAATTTTTTATAGAGTGTTGGATGATGGAATTGAAATTTTACGAGTAGTAAGTGGTCGTCGTAATCTTCCCTCTGTTTTTGATGATTCTCAATAGAATAAATAGGATCAACTTTACTAGATCCTATGCTTTGCTAACGCATTTTTGATGTAGAGTAAGAGCGATATCATATTAAAATATTGATCCAGTTTTGGAGATTATTCATGCAGTGGCAACCAATAGAAAATTTACCAGCAAATTGGCAAAATTTAGCAAGTGCAGAGTTATCATCTTTAGTAACTTTTTGGAATGAACAAGCAGAACGTCTGCGATCTTCTGGAGAATTTAAAACCTTTATGGAAAGGTTGTGTAGAGAAATTGCCATTGAAACTGGAATTATTGAAAGATTATATACCCTTGATCAAGGAATTACTCGAATACTAATTGAAAACGGAATTAATGAAGCTCTTATTCCTCATAATCCTACAAATCCCCCTATCAAACAAGTTGTATCTCTGATCCAAGATCAAGAAGCAGCTATTGAAGGACTATTTGATTTTGTGGGTGGACAAAGAATCTTATCTAATTTTTATATCAAAGAATTACATCAACTCCTAACTCAAAATCAAGATAGTACAGAAGCTAAAACATCATCAGGGCAAATTATTCGTGTTTCTCTCATCCGGGGTGATTGGAAACGGCAACCTAATAACCCGGAAAGACCTAATGGAATAATACATGAATATTGCCCTCCTGAACAGGTTGCATCAGAAATGGATAATTTAATTCAATGGCATCATGAACATAGAAAACAAAATATTCCTCCAGAAGTTGAAGCAGCATGGTTACATCATCGTTTCACACAAATTCATCCATTTCAAGATGGTAATGGTAGAGTAGCTCGATGTCTTGCTAGTTTAGTTTTTATGCAAGCTGGATTGTTTCCTTTAGTTCTCACTCGTGACGACAGAGCAGTTTATATTGAAGCTTCAGAACAAGCAGATCAAGGAAATTTATTACCTTTGATTAACTTATTTTCTAATAGTCAAAAACAGGCATTTCTTCGTAGTTTGCGTTTATCAGAACAGGTTTTATCAGAAACGCGACGCGCTCAAGCTGTGATTTCATCTATCACTGAGAAAATTAAACAAAGCCAATCTGTTACTATTTCGGATCGCTGCCAAAAAGTAGAGAGATATGCAGCAAATCTGTTTGAAATTGCATCTGTTCGCTTACAAGATATCGCTACTGAAATTAAGTTATCACTTCAAAATCTAGTGAGTGATGCTCAGATTTTTACACGCGCTGCACCTGCACGTGATCCTAAATCATATTATCATCGCTTCCAAGTGGTAGAAACAGCTAAACAATTAGGCTACTTTGCTAATCTTCGTCCCTATCACAGTTGGATACAATTGGTCATAAATGTAGAATCAACAACAACAATTTTACTTTCTTTTCATGTTGTTGGACATGAATATCTGGGCTTACTTGCTTGTTCTGCTTGTGCATATCATAGAGATAATACAGAAGAAGGTGAAAAAAATATCAGTGATATTCAAGCATTAACAGATTCTCTATTTCAGTTTTCTTATGCTGATGATGAGATCAATCTGACAGAGCGTTTTAAGCAATGGTTAGAAGATGTGATTGTTACTGGTTTAGAGTATTGGAATGAGAGTGTTTAACAAGAGGTAAGAGCTATACCTTCGGTGCGCTACTAATCATTGCTTTTTCTACTTCCTCCAAAAATGTAATGACTTGCTCTCTACTAACCGTAGGAAAACCATCTAAAAAATTATCTATTGAATCTCCTGCTTTTAAATAATCTAAAAGTGTTTGAATAGGAACTCTTACTCCACTAAAAACGGGAGCATCCCAAATGTGTAAGTTTATTTTTTGCGTGAGTTCAAGAGGTGAAATGAACGAACCGCAAAGGACGCTAAGAACACAAAGGTAAGAAGGAAGAAGAGAGTTTTTGGTGTTGCTGTGGTTATTTTTGCAAAATTGGGATGCTCCCCTAAATGGAGTACCACTCATAACGTCAGGAGAAACGCTAATAATTGAAGTATTGCTAGACATGGTTTTTTATATAGCAATCCTATTTGAGTTGTGAATAAATGGTATAATTATACTACTATGGTGAATACAGCTTACAAAGATGAAAAATTTTTTACTAGAACAACATTTACTAGAACAACAACAAAAAGCTCAAGAAATAGCAATTTTAAATGAGTTCATTAATAGCAATCCAGATGCAAGGGAATGCAAACGAGCTTTGGCTGTAAAAATGGCGATAGAGAATGAAGCATACTCCAAAATTACCAAACTTTTGAATGTATGTAAATCTTATGTCACAACTTGGAAGCAAAAATTCGAGGCTGAAGGTATAGAGGGGATTAAACTAGGGTATCAAGGGGGAAAAAGTTATTTAACATCAGTACAGCAGCAAGAAATCATAAATTGGTTACAAACGAGAGATTATTGGAATTTAGATGAATTAGTTACCTATTTAGATGAAAATTATGGAGTAATATATCAGTCGAAACAGAGTTATTATGATTTGTTATCATTAGCAGGTATTAGCTGGAAAAAATCGCAGAAAACTAACCCAAAACACAATCCGGAATTGGTAAAAAAAAAGAGAGAAGAAATACTTGAATTTATCAGCCAAAACCAGGCAGAGATTGAATCAGGGGATTTAGTCATATTCTTTATAGATGAGTGTCACTTACATGGAGACGATGTTTGTGGATATACCTGGGGTCAGAAAAAAATCCGAATTGAAATTCCCATTAAAAATATCAAGGACAGACAAACTTATTATGGAGCATTAGATTATCAAACTAAAGAATTTATTGTTTGTGAATATGACCAAGGAAATTCCGAAAATACCATAGACTTTATTAAGCATTTACAATCTCAAAGACCAGGTAAGAGAATAGCCTTAATTTGGGATGGAGCTAAATATCATCAATCAGCAGAAATGAAAGAGTTTTTATCCTCTGTTAATGACGATAAAGAACCCGAAAAATGGCTCATTCATTGTATTCTATTTGCTCCCAATGCACCAGAACAAAACCCTGTAGAAGATGTTTGGTTGCAGGCTAAGAATTTCCTGAGAAAGTTCTGGCATCTCTGCAAGTCTTTTTCCATTATCAAGTGGTTGTTTAAATTTTTTACGAATCACCAAACATTTGATTTTCCCAAGCTGCTTCATTATGTTCCCTGTTCATAACTCATTTAGGATTGCTATACGAATCACCAAACATTTGATTTTCCCAAGCTGCTTCATTATGTTCCCTGTTCATAACTCATTTAGGATTGCTATATCAAAAACTATCCCTAAAAGTCTTTATAGTTAAAAGATAAATATTTTACCAGTTTTTTAACAAGCCCTAAGTAACATGACAGAAATTAAACTACACATTGGCGGAAAAGAAGCCCACCCAGACTGGAAAATCTTGGATGTAGAACCTCGTCCAGAGGTGGATTATGTTGGTAATGCCTCTGATTTGAGTCAATTTGAGGATAATTCCATTGCTGCTATCTATGCTAGTCATGTTTTAGAGCATTTTTACTATGGCATAGATAATGAGTTAATCAACACCCTTTCAGAATGGTACAGAGTTCTCAAACCAGGTGGCAAACTCTTAATCAGTGTTCCTGACCTGAAAAAGCTGTGTTGGATGTATCTGCACCCAGATATGAGTGTTATGGATAGACTGCACCTGATGCGGATTATATTTGGTGGACAAACTAATATATATGATGTCCATAAAGTGGGTTTTGACTCAGAAATCCTGGCACTCTATTTAGAGGAAGTAGGATTTACAGAGTATGAAGAGGTAAGTGAGTTTAACTTATTTAAGGATTGTAGCTCACTGAGAATTGTAGATACACTTATTAGCCTAAATATGATTGCTACAAAATCAAGTAGCTAACATACCGTAGGTTGGGTTAGAATACTGCTTAACCTTACCTACATTTAATCACAATATATCCATAAACATAATATTTAATACTTACGTCAATCTACTATGCACAGGTGTCAGATTTGAGCCTCTAGCAGACAATATTCAGATGAGGATGAAAAACTTTCCTGTTTTCTGTCCTTGTATTTTATTTCCTAAAACTATTGCTATACAAGGTTTTGAATCTATTTTGTCAGTATTTTTTAGACCACTAAACACAGGGTAAAAAAATTTTTTGCTAGAGGTGATATGAAACTAATCAGAAGTGGGTAAGTTCTTCTCATAAGGAAACAAACAACACTCCACCCCAAAGGAAAACTACTATGAAAACTGAACTCAAGGTCAAATTCATCCAACACATCCTGGGTAAAAAACAAGAGAACGAAGGTTTCACCCTGATTGAATTGTTAGTTGTAATCATCATCATTGGTATTCTATCTGCTATCGCTCTACCTTCCTTCTTAAACCAAGCTAATAAAGCTAAACAATCTGAAGCTAGAACCTATGTTGGCTCTATGAATAAAGGTCAACAAGCTTACTTCACAGAAAAAAGTGATTTCGCTTCTGACATCTCTAGCTTAGGAGTTGGTATTAAGTCCAATACTGTTAACTACCAGTACGCTTCCGCGAAACAAAACGCCACATTTGCAATCAGTTCTGGTAATACTACGGTTGCAGTTTTAAGAACCTACACAGGTGGTGTTTCTACAGTCCAAGATAGTACTACCAGTGATGTCACCTCAATCGCTATTCTCTGTGAGAAGAAAGCACCTGGTGCTGGTCTTGATAACCCCACTGATGGTCAGAACTGTGGTAGTAACTCTGCTCCTGTTGGTAACTAATGAATTTAACCAATACGGCTTTTATAAGGTAAATCACAGAAACATAATGTCCCGCTACATAGAGGTTAATTTATGTTTCTGTTATTTAAAAAAAGCTATATTTTCAAATAATAAAAAGGCACGGCTCAGTCGTGCCTTTTCCATTTGTTAATATAATAGAAATTAAATTATCATCAAGGAAAAAACTATGAATAATCTATCTGTGAAAGAACAAGCAGGATATGAATACATTATTCAAGGAGATTATGAAAAAGCTGGTAGTTATTATGAACAAATGATAGAAGCTGAACCAGAAATAAAGGTTTATTACTGGTATTTGGGTTTAGCTTTGCTGTTACAAGGAAAAGAAGATGAAGCACCAATTACATGGTTTTTGGCAATAGGAGATACAGAAGATGAAGCAGAAATTGAGTTATTGACAGCAGAATTAAGCCAAGTTTTAAATGAAGAAGCAGAACGCCAAGAAAAACTAAACGAAAAACAATTAGCTTGGACAATTCGCCAACATCTGAGAACTATTAACCCTACAGATGTTAATAATTTATTATCTAGTCTTTACTTAGCTATTCAATTACAAATATTAGATAATGATTATTTAGAAGAATTGAATATCATTGAAATTTTAGAATCAACCTCTGATTACGGCGATATCAAAGTTGATTTAGTCTTTACAGCAACGAAAGAACTGTTAGGTTTTGCATATAATCATAAAGATAGTTTAGCTTTAATGACTGTATTTGCTCAGGTCATTAAAAAACAAGGTAATCTTGATAAGATTAATGATTTTATCTATATAGTCATAGCTGGTTCTGTAAGAATAATGAGCTTTTTTAGAGATAATATTCAAGCAGCAAAGATACTAGAAATTTTGCTAACCGTATCACCAGAAGAACCAGAAATACTACTGCAATTAAGTACAGCTTACCAAGATGCTGACTTATATGATGAGGGAATAAATGCCGCTAGAAAATTACTGTCATGTTCTGAGACATTAGCACAAAAAGTATTTGCTAATCATACTTTGCTCAGGGGATTAATGACTGCAACAGGTTATTGGGATGCAGCTTCTGAAGCCATTAAAAAACAACAAGAATTTATCACAGATTTAATTAAAGAATCACCCAACATTAAGCATGATGTTTTTGTATCACGGCTGTTTATTTCCATGTTCTTTTTCCCCTACTTTCAAGATAAACCTAGTATAATTAGACCTTTGCAAAATGGTTTGATGGATTTATGTCAGAAAAATATAGAACGTTTTATTGCTGGGGATGTTAAAAAATATCGTCATGCTTTACTAAAAGATAACAATAAAAATAAAACTTTAAAAATAGGATATATCTCGCATTTTCTCAGACAGCATTCTGTAGGTTGGATTGCTCGTTGGTTGTTTACTCACCATGACCGAGAAAATTTCCAGATTTATTCTTACATGATGTTACCAACTAATAGGGATAATGGATTGCAGCAATGGTTTATTGATAATTCTGATTATTCCCATTCCTTTGATTATGAAAGTAAACACAAAATTGCCCAACAAATTCATGAAGATGGTATTGATATTTTAGTGGATTTGGATAGTATTACCTTTGATTTACCTTTAGAAGTTTTAGCAGTCAAAGCAGCGCCTATTCAAGTTAGCTGGTTAGGTTGGGATGCGTCGGGTTTACCAACTATTGATTATTTTATCGCTGATAATTATGTACTGCCAGAAAATGCCCAAGATTACTACAAAGAGAAAATTTGGCGTTTACCTCAAACTTATGTTGCAGTTGATGGTTTTGAAGTTTATGTACCAACACTGAGAAGAGAAGAATTAGATATTCCTGAAGATGCAATTGTTTATTTTGTCACTCAAAAAGGTTATAAAAGACATCCCGATCATAGTAAATTACAAATAGAAATTCTCAGACAAGTACCAAATAGCTATTTATTAATTAAAGGAGAAGCTGAGGAAGAAGCAGCTAGAAAATTTTATCGAGAAATAGCAGAAGCTCAAGGTGTTGATATAAGTCGCTTTAAGTTTTTGCCTTTTATGCCTACAGAAGCCATTCATAGAGCAAATTTAGGTCTTGCAGATGTGGTATTAGATACTTTCCCTTATAACGGTGCAACCACAACCTTAGAAACTTTATGGAGAGAAATACCTTTAGTTACAAAAGTAGGACAACAATTTGCAGCCCGTAATAGTTATGGCATGATGATAAATGCCGGAATTACAGAAGGTATAGCTTGGAGTGATGAGGAATATGTGGAATGGGGAGTCAGGTTAGGTAAAGATGAAAATTTAAGAAAAGAAGTGTCTTGGAAATTAAAACAAGGGAAAAAGAATGCACCCTTATGGAATGGTAAACAGTTTACCAGAGAAATGGAAAAAGCCTATCGGCAGATGTGGGAAATTTATGTTGATAGTCAAGGTTAGTTAGGTTTTGAATGTTGGGTTGAAAGTTAGTAAACCCAACCAGGAAATATAATAATTATATTGATCTGCAATGTGTTGTACAAGGAGTAATGTTAAAATCTAGTATCAAAATATTAGCAGTAATTCTATGATTAGAGTGTATCTAGACACCAGTATTTATAACCGACCTTTTGATGACCAAACACAGGCAAAAATATTCTTAGAAACTCAAGCAGTTATCTTAATTTTACAAATGGTTGAAACCAAATTAATCGAATTGGTTAGTTCTACTGTTCTAGAATATGAAAATAGCCTTAATCCTTTTTTGGTGAATCAACAGTCAATGGCACGCTATCTAAAAATAGCCAATATCAAAATACTCTTAGATACAGAAATTAAAATCAGAGGAGAACAATTAGAAAGACAAGGAATTAAAGCAATTGATGCACTTCATGTAGCTTGTGCATAAGCATCAAACAGTGATTATTTCATTACAGGAGATAAAAGATTGATTAATCGCTGTAAAGGGTTATCATTAAAAGTAGTCAATCCCACAGATTTTATTGAGGATATAGAACAATGAAAATCAAAGTTATTAATGAACAAAAAAATATTCAAGAAGTCATTCAAGTTCTCTTGACACATTTAGAACCATCAAAAGTTTTAAAATTTTGGGCTGCTTGTAATCTTGGTGAAGGTGATTATCTACAGACAAAGGAAAAATTATTTGCTGAAGAGACAGTTGCTAGTTTATATACGAAAATTAAAGCGTATCAGGATCAGGAAAATAATCAATTATCAGAGTAAAAATAATCATGTAATACTTTGTTTGACTACAAATAGGTGTAAAAATGGAAACTAAAAGTAGAAAACAGGCTTTATTGAAAGCAATTTATGAACGACTAGAAGATGTTCTAGAACTATTAAATATTTCTGAACGCAAAGATGCAGAGGATATCGCAGATGCAGTTGCTGAATTAGAAAATGCAAAGGTAAACGGTACAATATCCTGGGAAGAGTACCAGAGGGAAATAAAATAATTAAAATTATGAGTTATCAAATAGAATTTACTAGGGGTGCTATCAAGCAACTAACAACAATACCAACTAATATGAGGGAAAAAATTGAATGTTTAAGTTAGAATTGATTGAGTGTATTCTCACATATTATACTTTAACTCAATAAATTACTAACAAAAATATCAACATTTGGGAAAGCTAATGAATTAATGATTTTTTCTTGCCATTTAACTTCTACTAAATAATCACCATTTTCAGGTTGCCGAAAAACAATTAATTCCTGATTTTGTAAATTAATAATCCAATATTCTGGTATTTCTGCCTCAGCATAAACCTTTTTCTTAATCAATAACTCTTTAGCTAAACTCGTATTAGCTACTTCAATTACCAAAAAAATATCTTCAGGATAGGGATGATGTTGATTATATTGAGACTCAGGTAATTTCACAATGGCAATATCTGGTTCTGGTTCAGAATTAGATAACGTAATTGGACCATTAAACCTCACATCTGCTTTTCCGTACAACACACTGGCTAAATAATTGACACCTCTTTTAGCAGTATTATAATGTTGCGGTAATTCTGGACTCAGTTCGATAATTTTCCCATTGATTAATTCACAATGACGGCCTGTTAAAATATCAGAGGCAATCATTTTATGATAGTCAGCAACTGTCCATTTAACTAGGGTTTTCATACTTTACCGTCAACTCTGAAAGATATTTTTGACAACTACTTATTTTGATTATACGATGTATTAGATATCAGGAGTAATAGACAGTCAAAAATTCTGAACAAAAATAGTTTTACATTCAATCAATTCTTTATTTGTTAGTAGTGACTTAGAGGGTGTTTGAAAACTTTTTTCGTGTAGTATTCAGGACTTGGAGATCCCCCCTAACCCCCCTTACAAAGGGGGGAACTAGAGTTAAAGTCCCCC
>RDXV01000162.1 GCA_004292695.1 Nostocales cyanobacterium
AGCAGGGGGAGCAGGGGAAGCAGGGGAAGAAATATTTATCTTCTGAACTCCTGAACTCCTAAACTCCTAAACTCCCCGATCTCCTGACTCCTGACTCCTGACTCCTGACTCCTGACTCCTGACTCCTGACTCCTGACTCCTGACTCCTAAATTCTAAATTCTAAATTCTTCATTCTTAAAGTGAACATAGATAAAAGTTGGCATGGCAAACTAAATTTAGTGTATGCCCCACGTCAAAATTCAACACAGTTAATTTATAACCATAGTCAAGCACCTCTTAAAATTCAACGTCCTTTTTATCCAGAGGATGAAAAAATCTGTCATAGTGTAATTTTACATACTGCTGGTGGTGTGGTAGGAGGCGATCGCCTATCTGCGGAAATTCACTTACAAGCCAATTCACAAGCATTAATTACTACAGCAGCAGCTAGTAAAATATACCGTAGTAATGGTTTCCCCGCCAAACAACAAATAAACATTAAAATTGATAGTGGTGCTTGCTTAGAATATTTACCCCAAGAAACAATTTTATTTGATGGTGCTGTATATCGTCAGGATTTACGAGTAGAATTAGCTACAAACGCTAGTTTTATCGGTTGGGAAATTAATAGACTGGGAAGAAGTGCTAGAGATGAAAAATTTTTACAGGGAGAAATGCGATCATACACGGAAATTTGGCAAAATAACATCCCATTATGGATAGATCGCCAGTATATACCCGGAAATGACCAAGTGTTTTACAGTCCTCACGGGTTAGGGGGAAAACCAGTTATTGGTAGTTTCTTTGTGGTTGGTTTAACCATCTCTCAGGAAATTATCAAACAAGCACGTGTATTCAATATTGACAACTCCGATATAGGAGTCACTCGTTTAGAACATGGGTTTTTATGTCGCTATCGCGGTAACTCCACATCAGAAGCGAGAAATTGGTTTACAAATATTTGGCAAAATTTACGAGAATCATTATTAAATCGTGGTAATTGTATACCAAGAGTTTGGCAAATTTGAAATCATCAGGATCTAGAAATGCAATTGACACCCCAAGAAAAAGATAAATTACTGATTTTTACCGCTGGTTTAGTCGCGGAAAGACGCAAAGAAAGAGGATTAAAACTGAATTATCCCGAAGCAGTCGCGTATATTTCCGCAGCGATTTTAGAAGGTGCAAGAAACGGACAAACCGTAGCAGAATTAATGAGTTATGGAACAACCTTATTAACCCGTGATGATGTCATGGAAGGAATACCAGAAATGCTCCCAGAAGTGCAAGTAGAAGCAACCTTTCCCGACGGTACAAAATTAGTTACAGTTCATAACCCAATCAGATAATTAATCAGATAATTAATCAGATAATTAATCAGATAATTATTTTACCTTTCAGCTTTCCTGATTTTACCATTAAAATAAGTATCTAATTACAGGAAATTTCAGCAGTCAGTGGTTAGCAAACAGCTTGAAAAACCCTTTTAATAAGGTTTTATAAGGTGTTTTGATTTTATTTTGTAACTCATAGATATACAATCTGCTATATCTATGGTATTCAAACTATAATCATAATTAACTAATCCTAAAAATTATCAAAGTTGACTATTTAATAATCGTGAAAATCTGCGATTTATCTACTGGATGAATGTAGAATGAACCTGATAAAATTGGCTAAACAAGGTGATATTACAGCAATATCTGAACTTATAAATAGAGCCTTAAACCCTCAGAATATCAAAGCAACAGTAAATGTTGATCATGATAAACTAATAGTCATATTAGAATCAGAAAGGAAACTAAATCAAGCAGAAATATCTCAATTTATTTATAAAGGCTTGAGTAAATTAAATCTTTCATTATATTCTACCTTAGTAATTTGTGGAAAACGCACAAATCCCAACATCATAGAATGGCAAAAAGAAGTAAAATTTCCATCTCAAGTACCAGCGGAAATAATCACATTAAATACAACAAACACAAACAATATTAAACCACCAAAACCACCAAAAGGACAGCAAATAGTACCAGCAAATCCTAATACTACTGGTACGATAGTTCATGTTAATAAAAAAATTATAGACGAAGTAGAAACAATTAAGAAATCAGCCAACTATTTGCAAAAAGTTAGTTACTTAATCATCATTTTATCATGGTTACTTATTACAATTCAAGGCTTATTTACATTAACCATTATTTACGACACATTTATATCGAGATCCCAGCTATTTTACACAATTATTAACATTACAGATACCACAGGAATAGTATCGAGTTGGTTAGAACAACTATTATATATATTCTATAAATATTGGGACATATTAAAAATAATCCAGAGTTCCCTAGAAAGAGTAATTTACCTAATATTAATTATTTGGGTTTATCGTCTTCATATAACCATCATCAAAATCAATAATAATTATCCCATTACACCTGGAAAAGCAGTCATTAGTTTTTCCATACCCCTATATAACCTCTGGGGAGTGTGGAATGTATTATCAAACTTATCATCTTACTTAGACAGACAACATCGAGAAATTGCCAGCACAGGGAGAAAAATCAAAAAATATTTACCTTGGTTATATCTATCCATCTTTTTCTATATACTGATATATGTAATTTATATCATTTATAATAATCAGGCATTAGAAAAAAATACATGGATTAACTCAATACTTTACCTTGCAGTTGACATTCTCTTTATTTGTCGTTCATTCTTGTATCTACAAATCATCAAAATCAGCTATCAAGCAGTATACTTACAAGCTGAATTATTCAGAAAAAAATTTATAAGAATGTAATTTACACCTTTTCTTACACCTTTTTCTAACTTATAAAAAAACCATCATGATACCAGGCGAAATCATCACCAAAAATGGAGAAATCGAACTCAACTCAGGTCGTCCCACCACCACATTAAAAGTAGCAAACACCGGAGACAGACCAATACAAATAGGTTCACACTTTCACTTTTACGAAGTCAACAAAGCCCTAGAATTTGACAGAGAAAAAGCGCGAGGGAAAAGATTAGATATCCCCGCAGGAACAGCAGTGAGATTTGAACCAGGAGACGAAAAAGAAATTACCCTCATACCCCTAGTAGGTACAAGACAAATTTACGGATTTAACAACAAAATTAACGGCACATTATAAACAAAAAATCAAATCTTTCTCTGTGTCGCGCCAGTTGCTTCAAGTCGGGAAACCCGCCCAACGCACTGGCTTATCTGTGCCTCTGTGGTTCGTTAAAAAAACATGAACGAAATTTTCAAGAGAGAGAAAAAACTCAATTGCATTAAACATTAAAAGGATCAAAAAATGCCCTACCAAATGAACCGTAAAGCCTACGCCGATACTTATGGACCAACAGTAGGCGATAGAATTAGACTAGCAGACACCGAAATATTTATAGAAGTAGAAAGAGACTTTACCACATACGGAGACGAAGTAAAATTTGGCGGAGGAAAAGTCATCCGGGATGGAATGGGACAATCGCCAATTGCTAACGCCGATGGTGCTGTAGACTTAGTAATTACTAATGCTTTGATCCTTGATTGGTGGGGTATAGTAAAAGCAGATATTGGCATCAAAGATGGCAAAATTTATAAAATTGGTAAAGCTGGAAATCCCTACATTCAAGATAATATAGATATCATTATTGGACCAGGAACAGAAGCATTAGCCGGCGAAGGAATGATACTCACCGCTGGGGGAATAGACACCCACATACATTTTATTTGTCCCCAACAGATAGAAGTAGCAATTGCTTCTGGTATCACCACCATGATAGGAGGGGGAACAGGACCAGCTACGGGAACAAATGCCACAACTTGCACACCAGGACCCTGGAATATGTACCGAATGCTGCAAGCTGCTGATGCTTTTCCTATGAACTTAGGATTTTTAGGCAAAGGTAACACCAGTCAACCCCAAGCACTGAGAGAACAAATAGAAGCTGGTGCAATAGGTTTAAAACTCCATGAAGACTGGGGAACTACCCCTGCAACTATTGATACCTGTTTAACCGTTGCTGATGAATATGATGTACAAGTAGCAATTCACACCGACACCTTAAACGAAGCCGGTTTTGTAGAAGATACCATTGCTGCTTTTAAACATCGTGCAATTCATACCTACCACACCGAAGGCGCTGGGGGAGGACACGCACCGGATATCATTAAAGTTTGTGGACAAACCAACGTTTTACCATCATCAACTAACCCCACTCGTCCTTATACAGTTAATACTTTAGATGAACACCTAGATATGTTAATGGTGTGTCATCATTTAGATCCGAATATTCCTGAAGATGTGGCTTTCGCTGAATCGCGTATACGTAGGGAGACTATCGCCGCTGAAGATATTTTGCATGATTTAGGTGCGTTTAGTATGATTGCTTCCGATTCCCAAGCGATGGGGAGGGTAGGAGAAGTAATAATTAGAACTTGGCAAACTGCCCATAAAATGAAAGTACAGCGGGGAAGTGTTGCCGGTGAAACCTTAGCGGATAATTTGCGGGCTAAGAGATACGTAGCAAAATACACAATTAATCCAGCGATTACACATGGAATTGCGGATTATGTGGGTTCTGTGGAAGAGGGAAAAATTGCTGATTTGTGTTTATGGAAACCTGGGTTTTTTGGTGTTAAACCGGAGATAGTAGTTAAAGGGGGTATGATTGCTTGGGCGCAAATGGGAGATGCTAACGCCAGTATTCCCACACCTCAACCTGTGCATACTCGCCCCATGTTTGGCAGTTTTGCTGGTGCGCGTCATGCAACATCATTAACCTTTATTTCTCAAGCAGGTTTAGAAAGAGAAATACCGCAAATGTTGGGGTTAAAAAAATCAATTGTAGCGGTTTCAGGAACAAGACAAATTAGTAAAAGAGACATGAAATTAAATGATTATTTACCTCACATTGAAGTTGATCCCGAAACTTACGAAGTTCGCGCAGATGGGGAATTATTAACCTGTGAACCTGCAACGGTTTTACCAATGGCACAGAGGTATTTTTTGTTTTAATTAATCCTCGTTTTAATTAATCAATAAATTGTCAGTATTCAGCTATCAGTAATCAGTAAATGGCTACGCCACGCTACGCTAACAGCTTTTACCTAGTAAGTAGACAGATTTATGCTAAAATCATAATATTGTCACATTCTGTAAGTGTTGATAATGAAAATTTAGCAGATGAAATTCGTGTTTTTTAGCCTCTTGCTGACTGCTGATAGCTGACGGCTGAATGCTTACAATGAATCTATGGTTATGAATGAGCAATCTACTGATTATGATAGTCCTTGGAAAGAAATTATTGAACTGTATTTTGAGCAATTTGTCGAATTTTTCTTTCCCTTAGCGTATGCAGAAATAGACTGGAGTCGTCCCTACCAATTTTTAGATAAAGAACTTCTTCAACTAGAACCAGATGGAGAAATTAGTAAAAGATTAGTTGATAAAGTTGCTAAAGTTTGGTTAGTAAATGGTGAAGAAGCATGGGTATTAGTTCATGTGGAAGTACAAGGACAATATGATAGTAAATTTCCCGAAAGAATGTATATCTATAATTACCGCTTGTTTGATCGTCATCACAAACGAGTAATGAGTTTAGCAGTTTTAGCTGATGAAGATCCAAATTGGCGACCTTCCAGTTATAATTATCAATTAGGAGGCTGTAGAGTCAGTTTAGATTTTCCCATTGCTAAAATATTAGACTATGAACAATCTTGGTCAACTTTAGAAACAAGTAAAAATCCTTTCGCTATCATAGTGATGGCACATTTAAAGAGTAAAGCTACTAAACGAGACGCTGAGAATAGATTACAGTGGAAATTAAGTTTAGTAAAAATGCTCTTAGAAAGTGGTTTTAGTCGTCAAGATATTAAACAATTATTCCGGTTTATTGACTGGATAATGGTTTTACCAGAAGACTTAGCTAGAAGTTTTAAAACCGAAATCAGAAGTTACGAAGAGGCTAAAAAAATGCGCTATGTAACCAGTATTGAGCGATTAGCAAAACAGGAAGGTCTAGAAGAAGGACTGCAAGAAGGAAGACAAGAAGGAAGACAAGAAGGAAGACAAGAAGGACTGCAAGAAGGACTGCAAGAAGGTATTTTACAAATGGGTAGAGATAATCTGATTGAAGTGTTAGAAACCAGATTTGGTGAAGTACCTGTACCTATTATTGATGCAGTAAATAATATCAATGATTCATCGGTTTTGAAAACTTTGTTAAAACAGGCTATATCTATTCCTTCAATTTCCGATTTTCAGGAATTATTAGATAACTAAAATTCAGATTTTACCGAGTAGCGGTAATTGTTGAATTATCGCTACTTTACATCTTGATTTTTTCAAGTATATTTTTTCAAGTATCACAACATTACATAAATTAAAGTTGAACTGATGATATCTAAACTTCTGCTTAATAATGTATAATATGATATGATAAATTACAAATCAGGGAAACCAAAATTATGATCACCATAGAAACAACAGATATTAAAACAATAATTAATCAACAACGGAATTTTTTTCAAACTGGAAAAACAAAAGATATAAATTTCCGCCTTGAACAATTAAAAACTCTCAAGCAATTAGTATTAGAAAATAAAGAAGCTGTTCAGGAAGCATTAAAAGCTGATTTACATAAACCAGAATTTGAAAGTTATGCTACAGAAATAGGTGCAATTAAAGAAATAGATTATGCCATCAAAAATCTGAAAAATTGGACTAAACCCCAAAAAGCTGCAATTCCTTTTGAGTTCTTTAACTACTCAGCTAAAATTTATCCTGAACCATTGGGTGTTGTTTTAATTATTGGACCTTGGAATTATCCTTTTCAGTTAATTATATCACCTTTAGTTGGGGCGATCGCCTCTGGAAACTGTGCTATGGTTAAACCCTCAGAACTTGCACCCCACACTTCCAAATTAATATCTCAACTTATCGGTAAATATTACTCTCCTGAATATATTACAGTCGTAGAAGGTGGAGTAGAAACCAGTCAAAAATTATTAGCGGAAAAATTTGACCATATCTTTTTTACAGGTGGTACAGCCATTGGTAAAATAGTCATGGAAGCAGCAGCAAAACACTTAACCCCAGTCACCTTAGAATTAGGTGGTAAAAGTCCTTGTATTGTGGATACCCAAATCAACTTAGAACATACCATTAAACGGATTATTTGGGGTAAATTTATCAACGCTGGACAAACTTGTATCGCACCTGATTATTTATTAGTTAACAAAAAAATCAAAACTGATTTAGTGCAGGGTTTAAAAAAATGTATCCAAGAATTTTACGGAGAAAACCCAGAAACTAGCCCAGACTTTGCCAGAATTATTCACAAAAAACACTTTGAGCGATTAGCAAAATATCTCAAATGTGGGGAAATGATTACAGGTGGAGAAACCAACCCAGAAACACTTTATATAGCACCGACATTATTAGAAAATGTTTCCTTAGATGATATAGTCATGGAAGAGGAAATATTCGGACCAATTTTACCGATAATTGAATATACAGATATTCAAGAAGCAATTAATTTGATTAACTCCAAACCCAAACCTCTAGCTTTATATATCTTTTCTGACGATAAAAACCTGCAACAAAGAATTTTACAAACAACCTCATCAGGTGGTGTTTGTATTAACGACACAATTATGCAAGTGGGAATTTCTTCCTTACCCTTTGGTGGTGTAGGTGATAGTGGGATAGGTAGTTATCATGGTAAAGCTAGTTTTGATACTTTTTCCCATTATAAAAGTGTCCTGAAAAACACCTTTTTATTTGATATTAACTGGCGTTATGCACCCTACAAAGGTAAATTATCACTTTTGAAAAAAATCATTGGTACGTAGTAAGGACTTTAGTCCTAATTAACCTAAAATAAGGGCTAAAGCCCTTACTACAAATTCATATTTTTTAAATCAATTCTAAATTCTAAATTCTACATTCTTAATTCTCATACCTTTCTTCTCCCCAAGGTTCACCACGACGATGATAACCGTTTTCTTCCCAAAAACCTAGTTTTTCCTGTTCCAAAAACTCTAAACCATTAATCCATTTTGCACTTTTCCAAGCGTAAAGATGGGGAATAACTGACCTCATGGGACCACCATGTTCTGTGGATAATGGTTCACCATATAGTTTCAAGGCAAAAAAATTATCTTCTCTAATAAAGTCTTGTAATTCTACATTGGTGGTATAACCACCATAACAATGTTGCAAAATATAAGCAGCTTTTGGATCTATTTCTAGTAAATTTATAAAATCAGTAATTTTAATTCCTGTCCATTTAACATCGAGTTTTGACCAGTGGGTAACACAGTGGAAATCTGCTGTAAATTCATATTGAGGTAAAGCTAAAAAATCAGATAATTTAAACACCGCAGGTTTTACTAAACCCCAGACTTTAAATTCCCAATCTTCAATATTTATTTCTGGAGTTTTACCATAGGTTAAAACCGGAAAACCTTTAGCTAAATGTTGTCCTGGTGGTACTCTTTCGCTTTCTTCTGGACTAGGTTTATGAAAATATTTCATATATCAGTTATCAGTTATCAGTTATCAGTTATCAGTTATCAGTTATCACTGTTCCCTGTTCCCTATTCCCTGTTCCCTATTCCCTTACACAAAGAAAAAGCACTACCTGAACAGGTTGGTATGTGCTTTTCCTTAACCAGATGCTATTACTCTTCTGTTTCTTCTTCTTCTTCAGAGGAGGGATAAATGAAATTAGAACGTCCAGATAAAATTGATTTACCGAGAGAAAGAGCTTTTTGAGCTTCCATAGTAGCTTTGCTTCTCCAGGTAGCGCGGCGTTTGTCTCGTTTAGATTTTGATGTTTTCTTCTTAGGAACTGCCATAGTAGCGGATATCGAGATTCTTGACAACCTTTCTATTCTAAGCGATCAATTGACAATTTGCGTCTTTTTCAATTTTCTTGTGTTTCCTGTCAGGGTTTCCTGCCCGTATCGTTAACTTTGGGAGTGGTTGTGACTGTACCAGGATTATTTTCTGTAGCGGCTTTGGATGGTTCGGGAGTGGTTTTATTATCGCCTGTACTTGGGTTTTGAAGTTTTTCAAATAAAAGCAGCATTCTAGATGTGTTAAAGTAAGTCGCCCAACGTCGGGGATCAGGACTTCTTTTCCATTGTTCACGGCTAACATCTAATTTCAACACCTGGGCTATTAAACCTTCATTTTGTGCTGTGACGATTATAGAAACTTCTGTAACTAAAATATCTTGATCAAAACTACGTTGTGCTGCTGCTCTGGCGGCGATTTCTGCCCGTCTTAACACAGTTTCGTAGGTTTCCTCTGGTAAACGGGTAATTGCTAAATCTACTCTGGCGGTGTAAGCTTGTACAACTTGAGGGGCGATCGCCTCCGTAACTAACCAGAGAGGAACAGCCAAAGTAAGCCAAATTGCCCCTTGAAATATTTGGGTTTTCCTGCGAAATTGGTTAATAAATGAAAAGGGGATCATGAAAGATGGTTGTTGATGGTAAATCCTGTTCATATTGTTCATATATTTCTAGCTTTTGTGAATGTTAATGAAGCATTTTCAACCAATGCTAGTATTTTCCGATATCTTAACGTCATAAGAACTACTTTAGTAAGAATTCAGAAGTCAGAATTCAGAACAGTTGATCAATATTCAATATATGGATGATCAAGAGATGATTTTCTCAATCTGAGTGCTGATAGCGAAAAACTTACTAACCTTAACCAACTCAACACAAACCGACAAAGAGCGGGATGACAAATTACTGGGCGATCGCCATAGGCATCAATCAATACGAATTCTTTCAATCTTTAAGTTGCGCTCAACATGATGCGGAGTCACTAAGGGATGTTTTAGTCAACACAGCTAGTTTTGTACCCGAAAACTGCTTACTGATGACAAACACTTCTCCACCGGTAGGTGAAAAATCATCTCACCCAACTAAAGAAAATATTCTCTTTTTTTTGGAGGAGTTAGCAGCTAAGTCATGGCAACCACAGAGCTATTTGTGGTTTTTCTTCAGTGGTTACGGCGTTAATTACAATGACAAAGATTATTTAATGCCCACTGATGGTAATGCCGATCAAGTTTTAGATACTGGCATTGAGATCAGAAAAATTATGGAAAGTCTCGCCAGTTCCAACTTAAATCTAGTATTTATATTTGATATCAACCGTGCCTTTGGTACACAAGCAGATGCGCCTGTGGGTGAAGATATTCTCAATGCAGCTAAACAGTTAAACGTCCCTGTCATGCTCTCTTGTCAGCCACAACAATTTTCCCATGAAAGTAAAGAGCTTGGCCATGGATTTTTTACAGCCGCTTTGATAGCCGCATTAAATTCTTGTCCTGGGGGCAACTTAAAAGATTTATCAGATTATGTTAATTCTTTAACTCCACAATTTTGTCAACATCATTGGCGGCCTATTCAAAATCCGGCAATTTTTATCCCGGAAAATACACCTATAATGTTGCCTGGTTCTGGTTTAAATGTGAATGTAGAACCTACACAAAATCAGTCAAAAAATATTTTCCCTGAAGAAAGTTTTGTAACTGTGAGTTCTGCTATTTCCCAAAACCAAGAAACTCAACCATCTAAATATAAGGCTTGGTGGGCAGACAATAAATCTGGAAATAAATCTACAGAAACTACAATTAATAATCAGGTTTCTACTCAGAATGAAAGTAAATCTACTTTAGCTACTTCCCCAGAACTAAACACAGGTTCAAGATTTATTCCCCCTGCTGCTAAAAACTACGCTCAACCTGCACCCCAACCCACTACACCTATTTGGCAACAATTCATTATTTGGGGTGGTGGAAGTATGGTAATTGTCGGTGTATTAACTACTTTTTTACTGCAAAATCAAGCGAGTTTTCGCTTTAATAAAATCCCCACCACTCTGAATAATCAAACTACTCCTACCCCAACTCCCACACCACCCAATTTTGCTGATACTTTACCCTCTATCCCAAAAAACCTACCTACAGTATTACCGTCTAACCTGCCTCAAATTCCTGTTATTGATCCTCAAAAACGTAATCAGGCAATTGCTGAACTTCAAAAAAGCTCCCTAAATCCTGCAAATGCTAGTGATTTAAGTCAGGCAATAACTACCGCCCAAAAAATTCTAACAGGTGATCCTAACTATCAAAAAGCACAGGAAAATATTCAGATTTGGAGTCAAATGATTTTAGATTTGGCACAGCAACAAGCACAACAAAGAAAATATAATGATGCCATTAAAACCGTAGAATTAATTCCTCAAAATTCTGTACTTTATACCCAAGCACAGGCAACAATTCAACAATTACTAGCAGAAGTAAAATTATATCAAAACAATCAAAATGCCATAGATACTGCCCAAAAATCAATTACACCAGGACAAGCATCTACATATAATCGGGCGATCGCCTCTGCTCAAAAAATACCCCCCGGACAACCAGGATTTGAAATTGCCCAACAGTCTATGAATAAATGGAGTGAAGAAATTTTAGAATTAGCCAAATCTCGCGCCGCTGAAGGTGATTTTATCAAAGCCATTGACACAGCTTTTCTAATTCCCGAATCAACCATTGCTTATGAAGATGCTCAAGACGCGATCGCTAAATGGCGGACTCAACTTAAATAAGAAGATGGGGAGATGGGGTGATGGGGTGATGGGGTGATGGGGAGAGGAAGCAGGGGGAGCAGGGGGAGCAGGGGAAGCAGGGGGAGAAAAGACTTTTAC
>RDXV01000163.1 GCA_004292695.1 Nostocales cyanobacterium
GAAGTACACCCTGATTTATTTACTGTTCCCTGTTCCCTGTTCCCTGTTCCCTAAAACTAAAAAACTCTGTACCTCATAACAACGGGAAGCGCTGTAAATTTGCACATTTAGGAGGCTCCCGATTTACTTAATTTACATGATGCTAAAACCCTACAAAAATCATTAATAATTAGAGGTAAAAGTTAATTCAAAAGGGAATTAAGCAAAATAAAAATACAAATAATAAGGGGAAAAGTAAATGTGAGATAAGCAGTGAAATATAACAATCAGAAAATAATATGTCATCTGATTATAAATTGCTCTAATCCTTAGATATGTTATTGATATTCTTTGACAGATTGTCTTTTGACAAGTTTACGACAGTAAGTCAAGAATATCACTAGAAATTTAGAGGCGGAACATATAAAAGTTAGTTTTTCCGTCTCGTAATATTGTTTTTGTGGAGTGTGAAGTAGCTTTGAAACTAAATCAGTGTATCTACATAGGCATAGCAAGTACGATTTGCTTGTTAATAACTCAGAAAGCAAATGCACAAGAGAAGCAGAAATTGAATGCAGTAAACACAAAGGATATCGGATTAATTACAAATATTCCTAAACTCAGCGATATTCAGCATCCACCAACGAGTATTAAAGATTGGGTTGCACAGTCAGATCCAACCCCTCCACAAATTAAAATTACGAGTGTGCGAATCAATCGTATAGATGATAATTTCGAGCTAATTCTCGAAACTCCAGATGGAGAAATATCTGCACCAGAAACTCGTCAAGAAAGCAATAATATATTTATTGCAGATATTCCCAATGCAGTATTAGCATTACCAGAAGGAAAGGAATTTCGGGAAGACACACCAGTTAATGGTATTTCTTATGTGACAGTAACACAGCAAGAATCCAATAACATAGTGCGTGTAACCATCGCATCCCCAGGAAATTTACCACCCATCCAGCTATTAAATCAATCTAATAGTTTCACTATCGCTGTTACTGCTGCTTCCCCAAACATTGAATTGATAGTAACCGCCCAAAAACGCCCAGAAGACGCGCAGGATGTACCAATTAGCCTGACAGTAATTCCTCAGCAACAAATCGAAGACGCTCAAATTCGTTCTTTCCAAGATATTGCCAACAACACACCTAACTTTAGTTTTCTTCCCACAACTGGCGGGAGTGCTGATTTTAGCTACTACAGTGTGCGGGGATTAAATAACTTTAACTTTTTAGCCAATCAAGACACCGTTGGTTTTTACATTGATGATGTTCCCTTTGATTATGGAGGCTTTTTAGACGTTGGTTTGATTGATTTAGAACGGGTGGAAGTTTTGCGAGGCCCCCAAAGTACCCTATACGGTAGAAGCAGTCCTGCTGGGGTGGTGAATGTGATTTCTCGTCCGCCAAGTAATCAGCCAGAAATGCGAATTAGCGCTCTTTATGGTAGCTACAACAACCGGGAATTGCAATTATCCCTCAGTGATGCAATTATTCCCGATCAACTTTCATTTCGACTAGCTGGTGCATACAAAGCACGAGACGGGCTATTTGACAATACCTTTCTAAATAAGCCAAGCGGAGAGCAATCACAAATCACAGGACGCGCTCAAATTCTCTGGACACCCACACCAGAGTGGGATATATCACTTAACGCCTATGCTAGTGATAACGATAACGGCAATCCTACCTTTTCTCGACAAAACGCAGAAAACCCTTTTCAAGTTTCCCAAGAAGTTGACGGTTTCAATCGTCTTAGCACTAATACCCAAGCACTAAAAATTAGCTACAACGGCGATGGATTTCGGGCTACATCCATTACCACCAGACGATTTAGCAATCAAAATACCCTAGTGGGTGACAATTTCCCTGGTGATTTACTACAGCAAATTATTGGTATTAATTCAACCTTGTGGTCACAGGAACTTCGCTTCCAGTCCCCTGAAAGTGCCGACCGTTTGCGGTGGTTACTGGGTGGATATTACGAGTCACGGCATTTTAATGTTGTAGATGACACCTTTAAATATACTGATGCAGGTGCAGTAGCCTTTGGTTTGCCAGCCCCAGGAAATGATCGCGTTTCCGCAGAACAAAATCGCCACACTTACGCCATATTTGGACAGATAGACTACAAACCCATTGCACCACTAACTTTGTTTGCAGGTTGGCGTTATGAAACTGCTGATGCTGAACTCGACCGTCGTCGTGTTTTTGTCAATCCTGATGGTACGGTCAATCCATCTACCGCAGAAGTACGCAATAATACCATTAACAGTGACGTATTTATTCCCCGGTTTGGCTTACAATATCGCTTCAATCCAAATTTAATGGCTTACGCCACAATAGCCAAAGGCCACAGACCCAGTGGATTTAACTACCGTGCAGATACAGAAGATACACGCCGATTTCAAGAAGAAACAACCTGGACTTACGAAGCAGGCTTAAAATCTTCTTGGTTAGATGATCGTCTGAGTGCCAACCTATCTATTTTTCAAAGTGATGTAGATAACTACCAAGTTCTGCTTACCGATGATTTTGGCTTTTTTAGAAACGTTACCAATGGGAATGTCAAAGTTACGGGTTTAGAATTTGAACTCAAAGCCAAACCTTTGCAGGGACTAGATTTAATTGCTGGTATTGGCTACGTAGACAGCAAATTTAAGAACTACACAAATCCTTTCACAGGTGGAGACTTTAGCAATAACCGCGTTCCTTTCGCACCGGAATTAACCTACAATTTAGCCGTTCAATATCGTAGTCGTAGTGGTATTTTTGCCCGTGCAGAATTGCGAGGTTATGGAATAACTTACTTTGATGATGCTAATAAGGTGAAGCAAGACCCCTATGCCCTAGTAAATGCCAGGATTGGTTATGAAGGCAAAAAATATGGCATCTATCTATATGGAAATAACTTGTTTGATACCCGTTATATTACCTCTGGTTTCCTATTCCCAGCACCTAATGTAACTGCGGGATTTGGCGACCCGGTAACTTATGGTGTACAAGTGAGCGCGAGTTTTTAATCTTGACAAAAAAGATCAGGTTCAAAACCGGACTTCCTCCCGCTCGGTTTACGCAGCTTCTCGTATAAAAGATAGCTCCTTGTAGGCTGTTTTTCTCTCCTGCTCCCCTGCTTTTTCACTTTAGAGGCGGCAGTAAACATTATCTCTGTCGCCATTTTGCAATTTTCTAAGTGCTACTATGTTTCCTAAACTGATTTTACTTACCACACTTTATATCTCTCAGTTTATCCCGACCACGTTCTTTATCCAAGCTTTACCCGTTTTCATGCGACAACAAGAAATATCCTTGGATGCGATTGGATTTCTCAGTTTATTAATTCTACCATCAGGATTAAAATTTATTTGGTCTCCATTCATTGACCGTTACCGTTTAGGTAAGCTAGGGCATTATCGTGGTTGGATTATCTGCTTTCAATTATTGTTAGTTTCAACTATGTTAGTAACGGCTTTTCTGGATATTCAAAATAAATTAAATGCTTTACTAACTTGTATGTTTTTAGCATCTTTATTTTCCTCTAGTCAAGATATTGCTACTGATGGGTTAGCCATAAATTTGCTCGCACCCGAAGAACGAGGATTAGGGAATGCAATTCAATCTGGAGGTAATATTTTCGGCGCAATTCTTGGTGGTGGTGTAATGCTAATTCTCTTAGATAAAATCGGCTGGCGATATAGTTTAATTACTATGTCTATATTTATGTTGCTCAATTTAGTTCCCATATTAACTTATCAAGAAAAAAGTCCGCCTCAACTCCCCAAGACAGCCTTTTTGCGGTCATATTTTCAACCCTTTGTCAGTTTTTTATCACGTCCAAAAATATTACCCTGGCTTTTTATTGTACTGATATTTATGATGGGTGATAGTGTAACTGGTCTGATGATTCGCCCATTGTTGGTAGATAGGGGTTTGTCTTTACCAGATATTGGTTGGATTTTAGGAATTGTTAGCTATACCACTCGTATTGTCGGTGCTGTAATTGCGGGATTACTAATTGTCAAATTAGGAAGACTAAAATCTCTAATTATGTTCGGTTTGATAGCCGCTATCACTACGCTTCTATATATTATTCCTGCCACTGGTGTGAGTAATTTATTTGTCATTTATACAGTTTGTATTTTAGTTAATTCAACCCAAAGTATGGCCTATACTGCTCTACTCAGTGCCATGATGGATAAATGCGAAAAAAGTACAGCAGCGACAGATTACACCATTCAAGTTTCTGTGATGTTTTTGGGTGGAATTGCTGCCACAGTCTTGAGTGGAATGCTGGCATCTATAATGGGTTATGCTTTTATATTTATAATGAGTGCAGCGGTGAGTTTATTTAGTGTATTTTTGATTTTTTTGATGATGAAGGAATATGGAGTTAGTTCTTGAAACTGTCTAATTAGGGGTTGCTGAAAAAGTCTTGAAGCAAAAACATAGTCTTCAAGATTTAGGTGGATTTCCAGATGCTGACTAACTAACTGATAACTGATAACTGTTAACTGATAACTGTTAATAAGCTCCTTTCCTGTTTAAAACTACACCAATTGTTTTAACAATTAAATGTAAATCATAACCAATAGACCATTTACGTTGATAGTCTAAATCCATTTTGACAATTCTTTCAAAATCTGTGATTGTAGAACGTCCATGAGTTTGCCATTCTCCAGTCATACCTGGTTTAACTCGCAATCTTTCCCAATGATGAGGTTGATATTTCACAACTTCATCAGGAGTGGGTGGACGAGTTCCTACTAAACTCATTTCTCCTCTTAAAACATTCCAAAATTGAGGAAGTTCATCTAAACTTGTACGTCTTAAAAATTTACCTAATGGTGTAATTCGTGGATCATCTGTAGATTTAAAAATATTACCTTGGGCTTGGTTTTTCACTAAATGTTTGATTTTATCTGCATTCACAACCATTGAGCGAAATTTCCAAATTCTAAAGGTTTTACCATTTAAACCACAACGAATTTGAGAGAAAAATATCGGACCCGGATCAATAATTAAAGTTGCTATTAATACGGGAATTAATATGAAAGCAGTGATTATTAAACCGACTATTGCACCAATTATATCAATTAATCTTTTGAGCCTATTCGTTGCCGATGGGTGGGTGTGTGATTTTGAGGATATACTGATAAAATCCGAGTGATTTACAGTATGAATTGTTGCATTGTTGACTATGGTAGATGATTGCATAATCTATATTACTTGAAATTTATATGACATCGTTTACTGTTGCAATCTACGAAAAATGTAACTAAGTATAATTTAACGTGATTTTCCTGACTCTATGAAGTCAAAAATATCAACTTTATAAAATCTTATTATTCAATAGCAGGATTTTAAATTTTTGATGTTTTTTGAAAAAATGAGTTAAAAAATGAGTTAGGAAAATTAGGTTCAAAAAAATGCCCGTTCCAGAGTTGGTAGTGTTGAACTGAGGAATGGACACTATATAGATATTAAGGATTTGGACTTCACCAAATTTTTTAGTAAATTTGCTGATATACCTGATTAATCTCTTTCTCAGGGAGGATGTAATTTAAGAGCAGAGATGATATCAGGAATTAGCAATTGTAGCAAAATTAACCGTCAAAGGTTCTTCTAAAGATTGCCGTGTACTAGCTTTGATAGCCTCTAGATAACGACGTAATATAAGAAGTTGTTGAAGATTGGGACGATAGGAGAGATTACCTTGTTTTTCAAAGAGTGGAGAAGAGGCGATCGCCTGGTAATCAGGATTTTCTTGAGATTTTTGAGTTAACCAGATCGAATTTAAAGATACCTGTTCAGCTTCCATCATCGTTGCACCATCAGAGATAACAATAGGTACTAAACCCGCTGGTAATTCACCTTCCAAGAAAGCTAGTAACCGTTGTTGACAGATGCGGGTATTAATTCCACGACTTTCAAATAAATGTAAAACCTCACCGAAAGAAAGAGAACGAGTAGCTTCACCACGTAAGTTATCAGCTAAAACAGTCAGCAGTTCATGAAACAAAAAGTAATCTGTATACTGTTGTCTAGCATTATCAAGAACTTGGGGATAAAAGGGTAAAATAGTCACACCATAGGCTACCCGACTGCAATTAGGAGTGCCATTTTTGCCCAAATATAAATCTTGAATAATTTGGGCATTAGGTAACTTTTGTCTCAACCAACGGTTAACAGTATTCACAGAAGCAACTCCACCAGAAAGAATTGCTTGATTTATTGCTTCTGTGGGAACACCAGCGGCCACCAATAACTTATTAACTTCTCGGTTAAGACGACGTACATAGGGAACAAAAATTTGAGTTTCTAAATCTCGGCGCTGCAACACCCAACGTTGATCAGCTAATTCCAAAGTAAAAGATTCCTGATGTTGCAAAATTAATTTTAAAGCCAAAGCCGCATCTAACAAACCTTGTCCTAACAGAGAACTTTCTAACTTTTGTTGTAACTTAATGCGAGGAATAACATCCGGTTCTCCTACCCTTGGTAGTTCCAAATCATCTAAATTGAAACTTGACCATTTAACTTCACTTAAACCAGGAATAGAAGGTTGCCAAGAGGAGATACCAGCAGTATTTTGAGTACCATTTTCTGCTCCACGAGGTTGGCGTGATTTAGGTGGTAGTAATAGCTGACAAATGATATCTTGCTCAATCGCTTTACCCCCATAGGCAAAACTGTGGAGCATAAAATCTTTGTGTTGTAATTCCTGTAAATGTGCGGGTATATCAACCAGTGCCATTTCTGTAGCCGCTGCGCCAACATTTAATGTCAAAGTGCTACCAATGGGGGAATGATTAAGAGCTTTCAGCGGTTGTAAACCTTGTTCACTGTTTAATTGCACAACTTGAGAATTACCAAAGTCAAGTTCTGGTAATAAACTGGCGATCGCCTCCTCAATAAAAAATATCTGTTGGGCATGATCAACCAATTGACTGGTAAGAATTGCTTCCCGCACATTAAAGCGATACTGTTCTGAATAACTAGAAGGACAAGTACAAATCACACCCGCCAAATTATTAACAATTGCCAAAAAAGTTTGATCATCTATCCCTGAACTATGGGCAATTAACGCCGGAGTGGTACTAACTTTATCGGACTTGAGAGTTAGCAGTAATTTAGAAAGAGATCGCAGCACCCAAATTAAAGGACCTGCGGAAAACTCATTTAATTGTAATATAGGTTCCCATTTTTGTTGATTAGTTTGATAGGGAATTGCCACCTGTAAAAGTGGCTTCAAATGAGTAGAATAAAGATTCTTTTGTGATGTTGACTGAGAGCGATTATTTTCTTGTGCTACCGCAGCAGGAGTTGTTGTCTCTTGATTTTCCGCTGTTGACTGAGGAATAGAAGCAGTAGGTAAATAAACCTCAGCAGGTAAACGAAAAGATTGATCTAAAGAAGTTTCACCAGACTTATTTTCCGTTGACCAATAAATAGGATAAACAACCAATCGAGAACGATCCAACAAAGCCGCAGAAATACCAGTTGTACCTAAATCAATTCCCAAATACCAAACCGAACTAGGGTCAGATATTTTTAAACTACTACCATCACTAACATTATCTCTTAAATCCTGATCAGCGATCACAGCAGCAGACTCCAGCGAGGTATTTTTCCCAGAACTTTTTTCTTGAGTTTCCACACCATATAATTCAGCCACAGTTGCTAACAGTACATTTTCATCAACTGTGCTAGAAGGTTCTGACCAAGGCAAATCTAGATTTTCAATTTCCGCATTGCCATACACAAAACCTTCAGAACTTTGTAATCTCGTTATTTGTTCTGACTCTGTACTTTCATGCACCAAATCCTGAGAAACTTGTAAGTTAGTCTTCTGTTCAGATTGAGAATTTAACCGCCAATCAAAACTAGCCAAATCCTGATCTAATTGTTTTAACTGTTCTTCATTAAGAGTAATATTAGGAATACTTTCCGAATCCCCACTATCATTTTCTAATGATAGTAAATTCTCCCTCAATGAAGATTGAACATATTCCGGTTCATTGACATTTTCATCCTGACTAGGTTCTAACCTAGCTGGTTCTTCCTGAGAAATCACAACCGAACCCAATGATACATTCGTTGTAGATATTTCTTGCTCAGATAAATCTTTTAAACTCTCTTCTTCATTACTAAAATCTACCAATAAATCTGTTAATACTGTAATTGTATCGCCACTATCTGGCAGTAAATCAACTGATGTCCCATTACTAGCAAACTCAGCCTGTGATTGACTATTCTCTGGTAAAAGTGTTTCTTCCCACAACTCTACTGTACCTGGAGTTTCTAGCAAGTCATTAGTATTTTCTACCGTAGATAATTCTAAATCCCTTAACAAATCTTCCCCTACATTTCCTATCTCTGAAGATAAAGATAAAGTTTCCGAACTTATAACACCAGTAACTTCATTTGTAGATGTTAAATTCTGCTCATTCCTAGAAATATTTACCTCTTGATCACTAAACAAACTCGCATATAATTGATCTACCTCATCTATTTTTTCTACCTCATCTTCATCAGAAATATTAAAATTCGCTGTTGTTGATAATGATGATCTCTCCGCTGTTAATTGTGACAGCAAAATATCCAGATTTTCAATAATTTCTGGCTCTTCATCATCTGTATTTAACTGAGGAGGTAATTCATTTAATCCACCAATAGCAGAAATTTCTAACTCATTTATTGGGGTATTTAACGATTCTTGGGTAGTAAGTTGTGATAATACAGTCTCTAAATTCTCAATAATTTCTGTTTCTGTAACATCAAGAGGTGTTTCTATCTTCTCTGTTCCATCTTCAACAGTCAACTCTGATAATACAGTCTCTAAATTATCAACACTTTCTATTTCTTGAACCTCAGATTCTGGTTCTAAACTTAATTCCTGTAACTCATGACTTTGTAACTCTGTTGCTATTATTTCTCCTGATTCCTCAACATTCAATTCTGTTTCTGTAACTTCAGTTTGCAATTCTAAACTTAATTCCTGTAACTCAGAAATTTGTGAATCCGTTGTTCTTACTTCTGTTAATTCCTCAACATCCAACTGTGATAAATCATGATCTAAATTCTCATCTTCATGGTTGACTTGAATGTGTGTATCCTGGTGATCAGATTCCCCGTGATCACTATTAGCAAATGTGGGACTTTCTGTATTTACATCTAATCCATAGATTCCCGGTAATTGCTCTGGAGAATGCTCCTGTAATGATTGATATAAATTATTAAGAAAACCAGTCATCAACTGTTCACCTTGTATCCCTTGACTGTGCATTCTAGTTAATGCTTGGGATAAAGATTGATAATAAGTATTAATGTTGCGCTCTAAGGCTTGAAACACAACATTAACAGTTCCATCTAAAGATAATAAACGTTGATCTAAATCTCTCGCTAAAACATTTAATTTTTCTAACCCTTGATTTGCTCCTAACAATCCCTCAAGATTAGAAGTATTCAGTTCTTGATTATTTACTGTAGGAGTCACAGTAGAACTCGATAATGTTTGTGTCAAATATGGAATTAAATTTGGCACTAAACGGTTAGTTAGAACCTGTATAAACTCACTGATTATTTTTTCTTGGTTAGCTAACTGTTGTGTGAGAGAATAATTCTGTAATCGCTTTTGTTCTAACTCTCTAATCTCTTGAATTAAAGAAGCTCTTTCTTCTAACAACTCTGTAACTTCACCCTGCAACGGTTGAATAATAGCTGAAATTTGCTCTCTTAACTGTTCCGATACCAGGTTAACTTGTTCCTGTGATTGTAAAAAATCATTAACAACAGTTTTACTTTGCTCCTGCTCCACATATCGAGTTATTAAAGATGATAGTGGCCTTGTATCTGATTGATCTAAATTCGTAGTTTCTGAAATTGCAGCAGGTGTTTTATATTCATTAATTCTTACCAAAACATCACGTACACGCTGTAACACATCCCTTTCATCTTCTCCTTGACTAGAAAGTAGTTTTGACAAGGGATTGCTACTACTGACAAGTAAATGGTCAATATCTGCAATTAGTTTGTTAATTTCCTCTGTATTGAAAGTCACTTTATATTACCTTAGCTAGAAATGTACAAAAATTTTCTTGTCTTTAAAATTTAAAACGCTTTGATTAGTTTCAAAGATTGCTTAATCACAGGTATTAGGATAGTTGGTAGTCAACACCATTATTGACAGATAGTAAATTTCCAACTCTACTCATGTCTAAGTTTTATCATTTACTCATGTTCTCACCACCTGATTTGTTGTCATAGCTGATGATTTTGTTAACTATCGTACCCACGACTAACCCACAAATAACATTTAATTAAAATACTGCCCAAATTATGTTTTTGGGAATTACGTCACAATTTTCATATAACCAGAGTATAAACTAAACAGTATTGACTCTTGATACTATGGTGTACTTAGGCAAAAATAACAATATGCCACAAAAACCCCATTAATCGCCATAAGTCCTTTTTCCAGTCAAGTACGATTTATCCCGGATTTAAACAAGACAGGCTATGCTACTAATAGCTGTTTGATATAGCAAAAAGTAAAAAGCACTGCTGAATCCAGATGTTATCCTATCTTTTTAGATTGTTCACAAAGTTTTGGGTTAAGTCAGGTGTAGAATTTAAACTTTATGTAGTATTTGCTATGGAGAGGTAAAAGAGGTCTGCTTGATCCATCAATAATAAGAAGATGTAAAAATGGTAGAGAAATGATAGAGAAGTAATTATATTGCCGTATTGTTGTGTAACATAAATAAGTTTACATTATACAAACGGCTGTAATCTTTCCAAATCTAACCTTAAAATCACTTACCCTTTTTGTTTTATTTATAGCACTTAATTAATATGTCATAATGGAAGATAGACATAATCACAGTTGGATAACATCAGCACCTTTTTTTCAAGGGTTGCCAGAATCTACAGTAGAAGTAGCTCTCACCCATCTTGTTACACGCACTCATCCAGCCAGCCAAGTTATCCTCTTAGAAAATGATTGGGGTGGCTCAGTGTATTTTGTAGTTGAGGGATGGGTTAAAATACGCACTTACAACCTAGAAGGAAAAGAAGTAACACTAAATATCATTGGTAATGGGGAGTTATTTGGAGAAATGGCAGCTTTAGATGAAGTTCCCCGTTCTACTGATGTCATTACCTTAACTCCTACCACTATTGGTAGTATGCCAGCCCAGGATTTTGTCAAACTTTTACAAATAGAACCTTTAGCGGGCGTAAGATTAGCACAATTAATGGCTAGAAGATTACGACAAGTCAACCGTCGTTTACGGTTACGAGAATCTGATAGTCAATCACGGGTAGCTGATACCTTATTGTTTTTAGCAGATGGCCAAGGTAAAAGAGGAAACACTGGCACAGAAATTCCTAACTTGCCCCATCGAGAACTCAGTAGTCTCAGTGGTTTAGCTAGGGAAACTGTCACTAGAGTATTAACAAAGTTGGAAAAAAAAGGTTTGATTATACGGGAGCAGGATATGATTTGTATTCCTGATATATCAGCTTTGGAAAAAACTATTATGTAGTAGATACAGGAGGTATGGCAGAAGATAAAGATGAAACGCGGACTGAATGGTTCTGCATTTCTGTCATATCCTAACTATCCTAAGTAGTCGTGCAAAATAAATTTTATATTTGGGAGAGGGAACAGGGAACAGGGAACAGGGAACAGGTAAGGAATACAGACATTTTTGTTTTCACTCGAAGGGAACAGGGAACAGGTAAGGAATACAGACATTTTTGTTTTCACTCGATATGTTAAATTAATTTTGCTTGGGTACTTATCTGTTGTTAATTGATTACCCGGTTGTATAAATCCTGATGCTAATGTACAGAGATTTTTACTTTTAGATACATAACTGCAAAAAATAATTAGTGCATAACTAAAAACACAAACAAACAATATATTAGCACCTACCACATCGTTGTTTTATTAAAAATTACAAATTACAATCTACTAATGAGTATTTTAAATTCTTCTCCAGATGAACCAGAGGCGGATAAATCCCCAAATTCAACAACATCCAATGACAATTTTGACCAAAAACCTCTCCAAGCTCCCCAAATTAAAGTTGATGCACCACTGAGGATGGTAGAAACAGCTTTTTTAGCCAGCACATCTAGTCTCATTTGGTTTATTAATTTCTATTTTCCCTTTGGTCCAGTTTTACGAATCTTTTTCCCAGTTCCTATTGCTTTAGTTTACTTACGTTGGGGAAACCGTGCTGCGTGGATGTCCGCTATCACCTCTGGTCTATTGTTAGCTGTTCTCATGGGTCCTGTTCGTAGTATGTTATTTGTCATGCCCTTTGCCCTCATGGGAGTATTATTAGGGGCAACTTGGCATCGTCGCGTTTCTTGGGGAGTATCAATTACTCTGGGTATGTTGTTGGGGACATTGGGTGTATTTTTCCGTTTATGGTTTTTATCACTGTTGTCTGGTGAAGATTTATGGGTATATGTAATTACCCAGGTGACAGAAATTATTGAATGGATTTTCTTAAAACTGCAAATTTTAGCGACTCCCAGTGTTTTATCTATTCAATTAGGAGCTATGGTTTTGATTGCTTTAAATAACTTGGTTTATTTATTTGTAGTACATCTGGCAGCCTGGTTACTTTTAGATCGTTTAGGAAATCCCATCCCCCGCCCCCCTCGTTGGGTACAAGTATTAATGGATTATGAAGGGTGACAGGTGACAGTTGACAGGTGACAGGTGACAGGTGACAGGTGACAGGTGACAGTTGACAGTTGACAGTTGACAGTTGACAGGTGACAGTTGACAGTTGACAGTTGACAGTTGACAGGTGACAGGTGACAGGTGACAGGTGACAGGTGACAGGTGACAGGTGACAGGTGACAGGT
>RDXV01000164.1 GCA_004292695.1 Nostocales cyanobacterium
AACTGTCAACTATCAACTGTCAACTGTCACCTGTCAACTATCAACTGTCAACTATCAACTGTCAACTATCAACTGTCAACTATCAACTGTCAACTGTCACCTGTCAACTGTCAACTATCAACTGTCAACTGTCACCTGTCAACTGTCAACTGTCAACTATCAACTGTCAACTATCAACTGTCAACTGTCAACTGTCAACTATCAACTATCAACTGTCAACTGTCAACTGTCAACTATCAACTGTCAACTATCAACTGTCAACTATCAACTGTCAACTGTCAACTGTCAACTGTCAACTGTCCCTAAAATGAGAAAACTGTATTTTTTATTACCTGGAACAAATGGTAAATTTGCCTGTGGTGGTTTATGGGCAGAATTAAAAACTGTTCAATTAGTGCAAAATATTTGTAGTGCTGAAGTTGTGACTTACCGCCAAAGAGAAAAAGATAAACCATTTCTGGATGATTTAATTAATAATCCAAATCAAAATTTAGATGATGTCATTTTTGTGATTAGTTGGGGATTTGATATTGCTAAATTAGCTCCCAAATTGCAAAAATATCATGTAATTTATCATGCCCACAGTACAGGTTATAATTTTAATTTACCTGGGAATATTCCGATTATTACAGTTAGTCGTAATAGTATGGGATATTGGGGACAAAAAGCACCTAATAATTTAATTTACTATTTACCTAATCAAATTTCTGAAGAATTTCAAAATCTGCATTTATCCAGAGATATTGATGTTTTAGTTCAGGCACGTAAATCTTCAGAATATTTACTAAAACAGTTAATTCCTGAATTACAAAAAAAGTGTAATGTCTTTGTGGTAGATTCTTATATTGAAGATTTACCAGGATTATTTAACAGAGCTAAAGTTTACCTTTATGATTCTGCTGAATATTGGGCTTTACAGAATGTGAGTGAAGGTTTTGGTTTACAACCTCTAGAAGCTATGGCTTGTGGTTGTCAGGTTTTTTCTAGTGTAAATGGTGGACTTTCTGATTATTTAGATCCTGGTTTTAATTGTCATAAAATTGCTGGTTATGCTTTAGAATATGATTTAAAACGTATTTTGAATATTTTAGAATCTACTAATCAGTTTATTTTACCATCTCATGTTTTAGCAGAATATAGAACTGAGAATATTATTAATAAACTTACATTGATTTTATCGGAAATTAATGAGTTTTTTGATTGTCAGAAAGATTGTATTGGAAATATTCAGAATTTAACAAAATTACGGTTAGCGAAGTTATTCGTGAAAAGAGGTTATGAGAAAGTGAAGAAGAAGCTTTTTTCCAAGTAATTCAAATGTAATTCAATTTTCATAAATTCTAAGATACGATGGTGATAAATTCACAAGTCTAATTTATGAGAATTAGGGTAAAAATATGAATCATTAATTTATGATAAGAAATAAATGGAGGATTGACATTAGATTTTGTTCATTTTGCAGATGACGAGTACGATATATATCGTGTTTCGTACCAAAACTTTCCTCTTCAGTCCAATTTTCTTTTAAGCAAATTTCCTTTGTGTTCTCAAGATAATATCTAATCAAATTAATACATTTATGAATATTCCCATCAATGACAAAACCTAACATTGCTGCGTAGTCGTGACCAGGACTATATTTACCATTCACAAAACGCATAACACCATCATTGATATACTTCTCTGCTAATTTTTTATTTTTACTGGTCACTCTTTTACACTCTATTCCAAAGTATTCATTTTCATGAAAACTATAAATAATTTTTATATCAATACGTCCTTCGGGTTTAGGTGAGTTAGAAAATGACCGAGTACCTACTTCTTCTTCTATTCTGATTTTATCTTTTAATTTAGGACGACTATTTTTTTCTTTTGTCATTGCTCGACCAAGATATCCAGCAATAACAGGTTCTGTACTACTAATATTTATTTCCTTATTGGATATAACTTTTGACCACGCAGTAATAGTAATATCGAAAACTGCTGCAATAATATCTTTTGGTAGAAATACAGCAGCAAATAAAATAATATCATTGTCATCAAATTCGATAGCCATCAGATTTAATTAGGTTGTGTTTTAAATTGTTCAGCAATAATTTCATTAGCATCATTCAACCCAGCAGAACGACTCCAGTAACGAAGTTGACAGGGTTTGATAATATAAATATTCTCACCTATATAAACCTTTAAATTGCGTCGTGTAAAAAGGCGATCGGCAAGTTTTGAAGGTAGTTGTTCCGCAATACTTTTGAGTACAGTTATCAAATTTTCAGCCTGAACAGTTTGTATAACTTGCTCACGACCCAGATATGGTAATATGCTAAATTTAACCACTTGTAATGGTGTATTAGCAATACTAAATATATCCGCCACTATACTTCTTTCTTTGAGTGTGTCAAAAAATGGTTCAATCACACTCATGAAATGTAAAGCATAAGATTCCAAATCAGTAGGTTTAGGTTTTTGTATTGCTGCTGATTTTTCACGATTCATATATAAATCAATCGTGATTTGGGTAGTATCTTCAACTAAAATACGTTCATCATCATTTAAACCATAGAGATCAAATACTGCTTTATCAAGTTGTTTTTTCAAATCTTTTTCAACAGATGGACTGGGAGATTCACGTAATCTACCTTCTATTTCAATAATTTGATTAATCAATTCTTGGTTATCTTCATTAGGCTTAGGAACAGGAAGTTTTGCTAAATCCTGGGTCATAATTATTTCACGTTCTATACCCCATGATGAAGAAGTCATAAAAATAAAGTAGCTTGCAATTAATGAATTAAAAACGCCATTCAAATAATGAGCTAAATGCACTGAATCTTTGGGAATTGATATCCCTGAATAACTTTCTGAATAAACAATATCTTCTTGACTAAAAGCAGAACGGAGACCATTGCAGTCTAATTTTTTTGAAATAATAATCAGGGGTGCTTTGTAAATTTGAGGGTCACGTGAAGCCTTTAATTTTTTATATGGCAAAGTTTCTAATTCTGTTGAATCAATTTCATATCTATAAATTTTACTAGAAGGTAGCCATTTTTTACCAATTAGCTCCTCTGGAATTAAATTTTTCTTATTAGCATTTGTACCAACTTCAAATCCCCTACTAGGAGAATTTCCTACGATTTCTTCAATCTTGGAAAATAACCGCAATTTTTGGATAAAATACATATCTCTAGCACTACCCCAAGTAGCAATTTTCAGCATATCTGAATCTAATGCTGTGCTAAAAACGGGAAGTTTTTTAATATGTTCTGATCCAATTTCTATAATTCCATGTTGTTGAAAATTTATAGAACGCTCTGGACATACAAAATAAAAATTATCTCTTTTTTCTGAACGTTTACCTTCTGCTATTACAATCATCGCTGGAGCTTTAGAATTAGGAAATAAATTATCTAGACGAAATTTAGACAGATTTATAATAACTGTTGGTTTATATCTCATTAACAGAGATTTTTTTGCTTTTTTACCCAATACCTCAGTTGTAAAGAAGCGTTGACCATGCAAAATTACACCAATGCAAGTTTTATCATTGGTAAAGTCTCCAATACGCCATAAAAATGCTTGATCTGGAGGTGTACCTCTAGCTGTAATATAGCCATCTGGATAACCAGATTCAGGACTTTTACGCTTACAGTATTTTTCTGCTGATTTATTATGTTTAGATTTTGTCCAAGGTGGATTTCCCACAATTGCATCAAATTGTTTTTGTGCAAATACTTCTATTTGGTTAAATTCTGCTTTTTCATCAAATGCATCACTATCAAATAGATTCTTACCAATCAGCTTTTCAAATTTTAAATCATCTGTTAATTGACGACTTTGTTCTAATTCATAATCTAATTCTAAAGCTGTGAGATAGAGACTAAAAGCAGCAATTTGAACAGCTTTTGATTCTACATCTACGCCAAAAATTTGATTATATAATGTTTCTCTAATTAAATTGCGAGTGGGAATTTCTCCATTAGCACAACGCTTAACAACTAACCTTCGCAAAGATTCAACCAAAAATACACCTGAACCACAGGACAAGTCTAGAACTTTAGCATTACCATCTAGTTCTCTAAATACTTCAGAAAGTACCAAATCAACTAAATTAAGAGGTGTATAATGGGTGCTATTTGCTTTTGCTGTTGTTGCATCTGTAGCATAAATGAAACTTTCATAAATTGAACTGATCAATTCTATGGGTATGACCTTGAAATCATAAAATTGCCATAAACGTTGTTGTCCTGTCGCTATTTCTTCTACACCACCTATTAAACTTTGTACAACTTCAAGATGTTTTTTATCTACAGCATTTTTTTCTTCCGAAGAAATGGGAAATAAATCTCCATTGAAAATAGTTTGTAACCATGCAAATAATTCATAAATTGCAAGTTTATCATTTAACAGTTCATAAAATGAATTTACTCCAAACCGATTAAAGAAAAAGTCTGAAGTTAAAATTTCTCTATCTTGCAGATAAGCAACAAAAACGGAACGTATTAAAAGAGCATGAGCAAATTGACGAGGTAATTTTTTATGTTTTGTTAATTTTTCTTCAGCTTGATTTAAGTCTTCTACAAGAACTTTGTCTACTCTTTGTTCACGGTTAATTTTCCTAGCTTTTTCCCATTTCCAAAATTCGCCAGATTCAATTTGTAAACGACTAGCGTATTTATTCATACGTTTTAAGTCGCTTTCTGTTGTTTTAAATTTATCAATTAAATGCCGATTTGGGTCAATTTCATCCTGTTCTTGCGGTTTAGAATAACTGTTATAAAGTAAAACCTCATCAGGTGTAATCACCCATAACATTGGGGCTAAACCATGATTCCAAGACAGTTTGTGTAATTTAGCTAACTTTCTAGGATTAGGTTCATTTAATTGAGTGAAATAAATACAAGGTGAACCAGATAATTCATATATTGCTGTAGCGTTAATTTGATCAGGATTAATAACTGGACTATATTTAATCCGCTTTTCTAAATATTCATGACTTTGGCGAATATCTTCTGTTTCTATAACTCCTGTAGTTGGTAAACCATGACGATAGAAGCCACTATGCTCCATTACTCGCTGATATGTTTGATTTGCAGCTATATTAGAACTCATCACTGCTTTCTCCTTCCCATCCTTAATATGTGTTTTTCTTACCTCTTTAAAACTATTCCTGTACGTTTATCAAAATCTAAAACATGATGTTTTTCAGCTTCTATTGCTAATTCTGTAATTACATCTCCAATTGTTCCAATCTCGTTAATTACAACTTGTCCCTGATTTTTTCCAGATGTTTCTAAAACCATCAAACCAAAATCTTGCATATTTTCAATTAAATAAAGTTGGGAATTAACAAAAACTAGACGATGCTGAAAAAATGAGTATTCATAATTTCTTGACTTTAAAAAATCTAAAACTTTTCTAATTTCCTGTAACGAAAGTTTTTCTCTTAATCTTTCAATAGTTTTAATTTCTAGAATTTGTTGCCATTTATAAACAACTTTAGGGTGTTGAGGATTACCAAACTTTTCTGGTACTACTAACCCAGTTCTGTCTAAATAACTGAGTCTACCAGAACTTATACCAGTCAAGGCGATAGCTTCCTGTCTAGTAAATCCACTGACCATAAAAGGTTTTTTACTCCATCTACTACTTTGTTTAAATTTTAATCTAACTTTTAAACACTTATTTTAAAAATAATTGATAATCACATTTATTTCAATACTTGTTGAAAAATATTATTTTTTTGTTACTCACTCCTTAAAAATGTATTTTTTTATACTTTACACGTAAAAACAGAATCTCATTCACCGTGTTCCCTCTTAGAGACTAGAAAGTTGAGAATGGAGTATTATTTTTTCTACTCTCCATGCCCAATGCCCCATGCCCTAAATAGTTCTAGAATTAAAATTAACTGTGTTTTGTAATTTAATATCATCTGTGACTACTACACCTCTTTCTCCTAACTTCGTAACAACCGCTTCAGTTCCCGATAGCTTGGGACGTTTTGGCCGCTTTGGTGGAAAATATGTCCCTGAAACCTTAATGCCGGCTTTAGCTGAACTAGAAACAGCTTATCAACAGTACCGCAATGATCCTCATTTCCAAGCAGAATTACAAGATTTACTAAAAGATTATGTAGGACGTGCTACACCTTTATACTTTGCTGAACGCCTTACCGCTCACTATGCCCGTCTAGATGGAACAGGAGCGCAAATTTATTTAAAACGGGAAGACTTAAACCATACCGGAGCGCATAAAATAAATAATGCTTTAGGTCAAGTATTAATGGCCAAACGCATGGGTAAACAGCGCATCATTGCTGAAACTGGTGCAGGACAACATGGGGTAGCAACTGCGACAGTCTGCGCTCGGTTTGGTTTACAGTGCATTATTTACATGGGTGTTCACGACATGGAACGCCAAGCCTTAAACGTGTTTAGAATGCGGTTAATGGGTGCAGAAGTTCGTGGTGTGGCTGCCGGTACGGGAACGCTCAAAGATGCCACTTCTGAAGCCATCCGCGACTGGGTAACAAATGTAGAAACCACCCATTACATATTGGGTTCTGTAGCTGGCCCCCATCCTTACCCGATGATGGTACGTGATTTTCATGCAATTATCGGCCAAGAAACCCGCGCTCAAGCATTGGAAAAATGGGGAGGTTTACCAGATATTCTCATGGCCTGTGTGGGTGGTGGTTCTAACGCAATGGGACTATTTCATGAGTTTGTCAAAGAACCATCTGTGCGTTTAATTGGTGTGGAAGCAGCGGGAGAAGGTGTGAATACCAATAAACACGCAGCCACCTTAACGAAGGGTGAAGTAGGTGTACTGCATGGTGCTATGAGTTATTTGTTACAAGATAATGAAGGGCAGGTAATTGAGCCACATTCCATTAGTGCAGGGTTAGATTATCCTGGTGTGGGTCCAGAACACAGCTATATGAAGGATATTGGTAGGGCTGAATATTACAGTGTTACTGATGCTGAGGCTTTGGAGGCATTCCAGCGCTTATCCAAGTTAGAAGGAATTATACCAGCTTTAGAAACTTCTCACGCGATCGCCTATTTAGAAACTTTATGTCCACAATTGAGTGGTAGTCCCCGGATTGTGATTAACTGCTCTGGTAGAGGTGATAAGGATGTGCAAACTGTAGCTAAATTTCTCAATCCTCAATAATTAGTCATTAGTTATTAGTTATTAGTCATTAGTCATTAGTCATTAGTTATTAGTTAGGGTTTGCTGAATAAAGCGCAACCCATAAATGATCAATACTTAAATAGAATGAGCATAATTGATGACTTCTAATTATTGAATTATTGAAACATTACAGTTTTAGTATCCATGACATCTGTCAGCGGATACTATTTTTTATGAATTTTTTTGATTAAAAATGTAATTACAAAAACAGTAATTAAGTAACCAAGTGAAATTAATTTAACAGATACATTGAAAACGAAGATGTCTATATTCCTGATTTCCTTTTTCCTGTTCCCTTTTGTTGGTTATCAAGTTAGCAGATTTTTAGGGGTAATATATGTCATTTTGGCAATTATGAACACAGGTTAGTAACCTCTCAGTATAGTTTGGTAATTTATCAGAACATTTTGACCTTTACTTAGTCTGCCATGACTCATCAGTTCTTAGATCATTACTAAGTTTAAAAATACTATACACTATCCTGTTACTTATTTTAAGTTCAGAAGATAGAGTATGTATCTTAAAATTAATAAAATACCTAACTATGTTTAGACAAACTACTTTTGGCATGGCTTTAAGTTTGCTTGTCTTGGCTAGTAGTTTTATGACTGTTCCCCTGCGTCGTAGCAATTCTACTCAAACAGTTGCTCAAACTCAACAGTCAATTTACTCTACTACTCAAGCATCTATATCAAAATTTAATTCCCGTAATTCTCATTTAGAAAAATTAGTTTTTGATCAAATAAATCAATACCGAGTTTCCCAAGGACTAACCAAATTAACCTTAGATTCAAATATTAGCAAACAAGCGAGAATTCATAGTCAAAATATGGCTAATGGTAAAGTAAAATTTAGTCATCATGGTTTTGAACAACGAGTTAAAGCCTTACCTCTTAAATATGAAAGTGCAGGAGAAAATGTTGCTTTTAATGTTGGGTATAGCGATCCATCTAAAGAAGCTGTTATTGGTTGGCTGAATAGTCCTGGACATTTGAAAAATATTCAAGGTAAATATACATTCACAGGTGTGGGAGTTGCTACTAATGCTAAGGGAGAAGTTTATCTCACACAAATATTTATCAAAACTAGATAGACAGGTTTAGCTAATTAATATTTGTGTAAGCATTAAGGTGACTGGGGACAGGTGACAGTTCCTCAATTCTAAATTCTCAATTCCCCATTCCCTTTTTCCTTCTTCAACTGATAAAGTAGTTGCAATGAGAAACAATGGATTTTATTTAGGCAATATTCATGACATTAAATGATTTTCAGGTGTGCGATCACGATTTAGATACAGCTACTTTAACAGAGTATTTACAAGCTGATGCTTTAGCGGTAGATACGGAAACTATGGGTTTATTACCACATCGTGATCGCCTCTGTTTAGTACAATTGTGTAACCCAGAAGGAAAAGTTACAGCCATCCGCATTGCCAAAGGTCAAACTTCCGCCCCCAATTTAAAACAACTTTTGGAAGCTAATAATATTATTAAAGTCTTTCACTTTGCCCGGTTTGATATTGCTGCTTTACGTCATAATTTAGAGATTCATGTTAACCCCGTTTTTTGTACTAAAATTGCTAGTAAATTAGCTCGTACCTACACTAACCGTCATGGTTTAAAAGATGTGGTACAAGAATTAGAACAGGTGGAATTAGATAAAAGCTCTCAAAGTTCTGACTGGGGAAATGCAATGAATTTATCTGATGCTCAACTCAGTTACGCTGCTAATGATGTCCGCTATTTATTAAGTGTACGGCAAAAGTTGACGAATATGTTAAAACGAGAAGAACGTTGGCAATTAGCACAGCAATGTTTTCAAGTTTTGCCGACATTAGTTTCTTTGGATTTATTACAATTCAAAGATTTATTTGAACACTAGAAATCAGTTATCAGTTATCAGTTATCAGTTATCAGTTATCAGTGTCACCTGAATTATGCTGTAAATTAATTTTGTTATATATCAAATTTTGTTGTCGTAATTTTTTTAAAAAAACTGCTTAAAATTTACGTATAAAATTTATCTGTACAGTATATACAAATCAAAAATCAGAAAATTTACATACAAAAATATTAATAATTACTACTAATCATAATTTTAGCATTGATTAAAATATAGCCAAATAGTAGGAATAATCAGCTTTTAGCGAAAAATATAAAAATCTATAAAATCTCATATCATGTAACCAAGCCAATTTTTTATTTTATTTACAAAAGCCCTTTTTGATACAAAAAAAAATCCCAAAAATACCAAAATAATACATTACCGTTATTGTTTATAAGGATTATTATGAAGTTTGTTTAAACAACGGTAAATCATTGTATACCATGATCATTGCATTTGAATATCTAGTTTTCAGGAGTTGAGGAATTTAAAAGCAACACTCAATCAGGGGATACACACAATTATAAATCAATTATCCTGATGTCACATATACAAATCGGATATATTGAGAGTAAAACACTGACAAAATTCTGTTGTAAAATCACTCACGCAATCAATAAAATTGATTACATTAGACTATGGAAAAACCTACCACTGATATACCGAAAATTATGGTCGTAGATGATGATTTTAGTGTCAGAAATCTCGTCAATCGTTTTCTCAGCCGCAAGTATCATATAGAATCAGCATCAGATGGTAAAGGTGCTATGGCTTTATTTGAGCAATTCAATCCAGCTTTAGTAATTTTGGATTGGAATTTACCAGATGCTAATGGTTATAAACTTTGTCAGGAAATGCAAAGTCGGACTAATGTTTTAGTTTTAATATTGACTAGCCGTAATGATGAAGCTGATAAGATTAAAATTTTGGCTGCTGGTGCAGATGATTTTATGACTAAGCCATTTAGTTTAGCAGAAATCGAAGTCAGAGTTGAAGCACTATTGAGACGTATCCGTTATATTCAACCAAACCAAGCACAACGTCTGGTTTTTAAACAATTAGCAATTAACCCTGAAGGAAGAGAAGTAACACTCAATGATAAACCTTTAGCTTTAACAGCTTTGGAGTTTAATATTTTACATTTTTTAGCTAGTCATCCTGGACAAGCATGGAGTCGTCCTCAATTAATTCAAAAAGTGTGGGGATGTGACTATGTGGGAGATGGAAGAGTTGTAGATGTGCATATTGGCCAACTGCGAAAAAAGATGGAATCTGATTCCAGTACACCGGAATTTATTAAGACTGTACGCGGTTATGGTTATAAGTTTGAACCCCCAGAAGGGTATAAAGTTTAAACTTTGTCTGTTCGATCTAGCAAGAATCAATTCCAAGATAACTGGTGCTATCTTAACTCAGCAATTTCACCGGGGCTTGACTAAATCGTGAGTTTGAGTTTGAATAATTAAGGCTAAAGTCGGTCAGGGCTTTTGTATCTACTCAAGCCTCATGACAATTTTAGATTTGATCAATTTTCAGTTTGAGGAATTTTCAGTTTGATGAATCTAAAATTTGATATTTTTATTTAAGTCTAGCTAATTAAGTTATTTAAGAAGCATAAATATATAAACTTACTCTATATTATTCTCAATATTGATCAGATTAAAAACAGTGATGAACATTACCGTAATCAGTTTTAACCTCCGCTATGACAAACCAGATCCCGGAATGTGTCAGTGGCAAAAAAGAGTAGGGGCGATCGCCTCTGTTATTCAACATTATCAACCTGATGTCATCGGTACTCAGGAAGGGAAAATTCACCAACTTAATGATTTACAAGCACTTTTACCAGGATATAAATTTGTTGGTGGCGATCGCACGGGAACAGGTGAAAGTGAACATTGCGCGATTTTCTATAAACCTGAATCTTTAAACTTGCAAAAAACCAAAGATTTTTATTTAAGTGATACCCCACATATTCCCGGTAGTATTACCTGGGATACTCGTTTACCAAGAATGGCCACCTGGGCAAATTTCCAAGTTAATAATTCTGATCTTTCTCTGACTATTATCAACACTCATTTAGATCATGAAAGTGCAAAAGCTAGAGAATTAGGTGCTGGTTTAATTAGTTTATGTTTAACAGAATTTCCTGCAACAGATCATCTTTTACTAACTGGTGATTTTAACGCTACTCCCAATACTTTAGCACGGATGATTTTAGCTGATAATTCCAGAATTCAAGATGCTTTAGCTACTTTATCTTTAGAAGAACAAAAAACTTTCCATGAATTCACAGGTACAGCTACCGCTGCTATTGATACTGTATATTATGATCGCCGTTTTCAAATTCAAGAGGTAATTATTGATCGTCAACCAAGGGAAGGTATTTGGCCTTCTGATCATTTTCCGGTAGTTGTAAAGTTACAGGCTTGATCCTGCTATATAAATCCTAGACAAGTCTAGACATTTATTTCTTACTTCACGGGGAGCATGGGAGCGGTTATCCCTCAGTAAGCTTGCACGCTTTAGCCAAACGTGATAGATTGATTGCGGCATTTAGATCCCTATCCATTTCAAAACCACACCTTTGACAGTGATAAGTTCTGTGGGACAAAGAAGTCCACAGTGAGAACAGGTTTTACTTGATGGATACCATCTATCAGCAATTATGATCTGGCAACCAAACTTTTTAGCTTTATATTCCAACTGGCGTTTAAATTCATGGAAACCACAATCAGCAATTACTTGAGCTAATTTATGGTTAGATAGCATACCAGAAACGTTCAAATCTTCTACTACTATTTTTGCGTGGTTTTTGCATAAGAAAGTAGTGATTTGGTGAAGAGTGTCCTTCCTGAGATTTGCTATCCTTAAATGATGTTTAGCAAGTTGGATTTTGGCTTTATGTCTGTTGTGAGAACCTTTGTTTTTTCTGGCGAAGTTTCGTGATAATCGGCGAAGCTTTTCTAGATTTGTTTTGTAATGTTTGGGATTAGGAAACACAACCCCAGTACCCCAGTGCTGAGAGTGCATAATTCTTTTACGCCTACATCAACACCCACAGCATCATGCTGTTTAACAGTAGGTTCACATTTTTGTTCATAAGCCAAAGCAATAAACCAATCACCAGCAGTTCTAGAAATAGTTATGGATTTACAAGTCGTATGTGGTAAACCTTCATAAGTTTTAACCCATCCAATTGTAGGTAATTTAATGGATTTACCACCTACAGGAATAGGTTTACCACCAGCATCGATAGTAAAAGAGTCCTGATGTCCTTTCTTTTTAAAGTTAGGATAACCCCCTTTGCCACTAAAGAATCTAGAGAAAGCATCACCAAGATGATCAAAAGCGTATTGAGTGATTTTCTGACAAATACCTTTCTCTTTAATCCACTCAAACTCAGGCTTTACATGGTTATTAAAGAACTTTTTGAGGAGATATTTATTAGGCTTTAATCCATTATTATACAACCAAGCCCAAGTTGCTAAACCCCAATTATAGGTAAACCTGGCTATACCAGCGTGTTTTGCCATTAATATTTCTTGGGTTTTATTTAACTTGAGTTTTGTTTTAACGGATAAAAGCATTGTCTGGACTCAACATTGTGTTTCCTTACCTTTCAAATCTAATTCCTCTTGTCCAGGGTTGTCAATAGTTTCCTTTAATTTACTTTTTAGCTCCGTGGAGTAAGAGCGTAAACCATACAACCTACAGGAAAAGCAGTGTATGATCGCCATTAAGTCTTCAACCAATTCTTGCTGAGGCGACAAGGATTCATGATTCGCCACGATGATTTCGCAACCGTAAGATGTAGCTAATTCTTCTACAAAATCAAATGCAAATCTGCAAAGTCTATCTTTATGTGCAATAACTAAGGTTTTAATTTCGCCTTGAATAATAGAAAATACAAGACTTAAAAACTTTTTGCGTTTAAAGTTTAATCCACCACCAATTTCCTTTATCGTTTCATCAATAGCCAATCCTCTGGAACTACAAAAGAGTTCCATTGCTTTAATTTGATTAGCTAATTCCGGCTTTTGATTATTTGAGGATACACGGCAATATACAATTACTTTCTTTTTTGCTTCTAGAGGTTGTAAACCCTGAGCTATTCGTAAATCATCATCGGTGTAATAACGGTAATTAGAAAGAGTCCTTTTTGCTGGAAGTTTCCCCGATGCGTCCCACCGTTGTAGCGTTTTAACTGTTACTCCTAACTTTTTTGCAAATTCATGAGGCTTGTACATGAGGTCAATGTCTATACTTCAACCTTATTGTACATTTTTGTCTACACTTTCTTTATCTAAGGACTTGCTC
>RDXV01000165.1 GCA_004292695.1 Nostocales cyanobacterium
TTGAGGTAACTAAACATCTCAAGAGTGGACTGCATCAGGAATGGCAAAAGTATGTTATCGGGCTTTGATATTCAAATCATATTAATTTGAACCGCAAAGGTAATTAACCTTCACTTATCGGTTTAGCTGCTTGATCCAACCAAGACATTATACCATATACGAGGGTTAAACCTAGCTTTATTTGGTGCTTTTTATGGCTTTATTGGGTAGTTTACCCCAAACTGGAGTGTTTTTAGCCCAAATTCCAGTCTGCCATTAACGACACAGACCTACGATTATACCTCATTTTTTGAGGTATAGATCATTTTTTTAGAAATTTTTTTAGAATTTTTCCCCAACCAAAAATCTGAACTATAGCAACTTTGTTTAGATCAATAATATTTAAAAGCAATTATAAACTAATAAAAGCTATTGTATTTTATCTCTTACCATTACAGCGGTATCTGTAAAATCACTAAATACCCCATCTATACCCAATTCAAAAAACAATTGATATTCTTCTTGGGGGTGGTTGTAGAAATTTACAGGTAAGAAATTATTCTCATTACGAAATGTCCAAGCGTGAACTAACAAATTTACTGCATGGGCATTTTTAACTAATAGCGTTGGTGAGAGTATTTGGTTATGTTCATTTCTGGGAAAAATCAGATTTTTATTGACACCTATTCCTTGAACATATTCAGATAATTTACTTAAACCTACTGGGGTAATTATATCTTCATAAGTTGCCGAATTATTACTAATCACAAAATCATAGGGTTTACCCACATCATTAATTAATTGAATAAGAGGTAAATTGGTTTTTTGTGATAATTCCCTTAAATTATTTACTTCAAAAGATTGAATAAATACAGGAATTTTGATTGCTTGTAAAGCTGATAAAAGTGGTGGTTCTAAAGGTAAACCAATGGATTTAAAATAACTGGGATGTTTAGTTTCCGGGTAAATTCCTACCTGATATTTTTCCGCTAATTCTATAACTTCTTGCAGGGTAGGAATACTTAAATAATAATCGTAAACAGTATTTTGGGGGCGAATTTCCGGTATACGTTCTTTTACTGTCAGGGTTTTGATTTCTGCTAAAGTTAAATCTTCAGTAAACCAACCATTTATAATTTCCCCATCAATGATTTTTGTGGTTTTTAAATGTGCAAATTCTGGATGTTCTGCAATATTTGTAGTTTGGGAAATTTCGTTTTCATGACGTGCAATTAAAACCCCATCTTTAGTAATTACTAAATCTGGTTCAATATAATCAGCACCTAATTCTATTGCTAATGTGTATGCAGGTAAAGTGTGTTCTGGGCGATATCCACTCGCACCTCGATGGGCTATAATTATGGGTGATTGATTTTTCAATGTGGAGTTTATAAAATTGTTCATATAGATATTGGTTTTTATATACAATGAATAGTGATAATTATTAATACTTTACTTTGCTAAATTTTTTGTTATGAGTATGATGATTCAGAATAAACCAGAAGCTAAACGTATAGAAGAGTTAAGGCAATTATTACAAAAAGCTAGTTATGCTTATTATGTTCTTGATGCGCCGATTATGGAAGATACGGTTTATGATCGGTTATATCGAGAATTACAGGAATTAGAAACCCAAAACCCAGAATTAGTTACTCCCGATAGTCCAACTCAGCGGGTTGGTGAACGTCCTGCTACTCATTTTACCTCTGTCCGGCACAATATCCCGCTGTATAGTCTGGAAAATGCTTTCAATGTGGAGGAGTTACAAAGCTGGGATCAACGTTGGCGAAGACACTTACCATCTCAGTATGATCCCGGTGACGTTAAGTATGTAGCAGAGTTGAAAATTGATGGTGCGGCTTTGGCACTGACTTATGAAAATGGTATTCTGGTCAGGGGTACGACTAGGGGTGATGGGGTAATGGGTGAAGATATTACTCAAAATGTGCGAACTATTCGTTCAATTCCCCTACGTTTGAATTTTGACGGGATGGATGTAATTGAAAAGGTGGAAGTACGGGGGGAAGCGTTTTTACCTGTAAAAGTATTTCAGGAAATTAATGAGAAGCGACAAAAAGCAGGTGAGCAGTTGTTTGCTAATCCTCGTAACGCTGTGGCTGGTACACTCAGACAGTTAGATCCTGGGATTGTAGCACAGCGACAGTTAGATTTTTTTGCTTATACGCTGCATATTACGGGTGTGGATGATTCCGGTATTGCTAATACTCAATGGGAGGCTTTACAGCTTTTACAAAAGTTAGGTTTTCGTGTTGACAATAATCATAAATTGTGTCAATCCATTGATGATGTTGCAGATTATTATAAATATTGGGATACGGAAAGGTTAAATTCTCCCTATATGACGGATGGGGTAGTTGTTAAATTAAATACTTTTAAAATTCAAGAGCAATTAGGGTTTACACAGAAGTTTCCCCGCTGGGCGATCGCCTTGAAATATGCAGCGGAGGAAGCTCCTACCCGTGTAAAAAATATCACTGTAAATGTGGGCAGAACTGGAGCTTTAACACCTTTAGCGGAAATGCAGCCAGTACAATTAGCAGGTACTACTGTTTCCCGTGCTACTTTGCATAATAGCGATCGCATTCAGCAATTAGATATTAGAATTGGGGATACTGTGATTGTTCGCAAAGCCGGGGAAATTATACCAGAAGTTGTCAGGGTAATTACGGAACTGCGCCCCCCAGATACTACACCTTTTATTATGCCTACCCATTGTCCCGTATGTGGGCAACCTGTGGTGAGGGAATCAGGAGAGGCGGTTACTAGATGTGTAAATGCTTCTTGCCCAGCGATTTTGAAGGGGGAAATTGAACATTGGGTAAGTAGGGATGCGTTAGATATTAAGGGTATGGGGGAGAAATTGGTACATCAACTGGTGGATAAGGGTGTGGTGCATTCTGTTGGCGATTTATACGACTTGACAGAAGAACAGTTATGTGCATTGGAAAGGATGGGGAAAAAGTCAGCGCAAAAATTGATCAACGCGATCGCCCAATCGAAAAATCAGCCTTGGCATCGGGTATTATATGGTTTGGGTATTCGTCATGTGGGTGCGGTAAACGCGCAGTTGTTAACGGAAAAGTTTACCACTGTAGAAAAGTTAGCAAATGCGAGACAGTCGGATATTGAAGGTGTTTATGGTATTGGTGCGGAAATTGCCCAATCTGTGTATCAATGGTTTAATGTGAGTGCTAATCAAGGTTTGATTTCTCGTTTGCAAAGTATTGGGTTACAGTTTGCAAATACGGAAGATAAGGAAGTTGCGACACAGGTTAACGCTAATGTTGCGGGTAAGGTTTTTGTGGTGACGGGTACTTTGCCAACTTTGAAACGTGATGAAGCTAAGGATCTGATTAAAAAAGCTGGTGGTAAGGTTACTGATTCTGTAAGTAAAAAAACAGACTTTTTGGTTGTCGGTGCTGATGCGGGTTCTAAGTTGGAAAAAGCGCAAAGTTTGGGTATTACACAGTTAAGTGAAGTTGAGTTTTTGGAGATGTTAAAACCATAAATTTTGTAGGTTGGGTTGATGTGAGGAAACCCAACTTTTTTAATAGATTTTTATATTGTGTTGGGTTGCGTTTCACTTAACCCAACCTACAATTTACAATTTGATTATGTTTATTCTATAGGAAATTCAGGAATTAATTGATCAATTTCTGTCATTATTTGCAATGTTTCTGTTAATGCGATGACTATTTTTTGATAGTGGGTAATTTCATCATTTGATAATTTTCGGTTGGCGTTTTTTCGATCTTTTAACCATTTTTCTAATACTTGATATCCACCTATTTTAAGTTCCCAAATGTGTTGGGGAATATCTGTGAAGTAATTTTGTTTGTTGATATATACTCTTTTTAGTTCTGCGTTATAGGTAATTTCGGTTATTTGGTTATCTGCAATTTCCTGATAGGTGGTTATTGGATGATTGAGTTTTGCTGATTTCATAAAATGCAGGTTTACTAATTCTTCTCCTTTGATGGTGAGGGAGTTAAATAATTTCTGGTTTGTTGTTAAGGGGAGACGCGGAAAGTCTATCTTTAAAAATTCTGCGTATCTACTCCGATAGGTTGGACTGTGAAATATTGCATAAGTATAGTAAAATATTTTTTCTGGTGTTGGTGTTTTACCAAGTTTGTTTTTTATGGTTTCTAAGAATTGGGGTGATATGTTGGGGGTTTTTTCTATAAATAAACTCGTTTGTTGATTTTCTGTATTTGGATAAATGTAGAGTGGGAAATAATAGCTACGTTCTCTTGAATTAATTGATATACTATTACCATCCCCTATTTCATTGGTTATAAAACAATGTTGAAAACCTATCTCTTTTTGTTGACGACATAAAATTAATGCTAAATTATCAAATTCTAAGTTTCTCATTACTTCATGTTTTGTAAGTTCTACAACATCTTTATGATGATAATAAAATCTTTTGTCAAAAGGACGATATAAATATGTGGTAAAATAATTCTTCCATTTTTTGTTTTTGTTTAATGATAATCTCCTTAAAGAAAGTTTCCAATCACGAGTATCTTTTAGATCATATATATTAGATATTTGTTCATCTGTGATTTCTAAGTTTATAAAATTTTCTATCCTTTCATAAAGTTTATCTAAATCAAAATCAACAACAAAGTGATCTCTATGAGTTGTAACACCCGTTGAATTTACAGGAAAAATATCTGTAACACTCCATCCTTGATTATATTCTGTAGCTAAATCAAAATTTTTCGGTGCAAAAAAATAATTTGGTGCAGTAGGTTGTAATTCAATCCAATCAACATCTTTTAAACTTGCAGATTCCAAAAACTTATACTTTTCTTCACGACTACCCCACAAATCATAATACCACACCTTCGCCATTTCCTTAACACCATCTCTGGATTTATAAACATCAGAAAAATAATCAGGTTCACTTTTTTCTCTGACAGCAATTAAAATTCCTACCCCTTGTTGAATATCAAAAACATTCTGATCAGTATTTCCATCGGGTGTGGTTTCTTTCAATAAGGAATTACCATGTAAATCCATAATATACAAACTATCAAAATATTTTAATAATTCCTCTCTCATCCCCCGATGAATTAAACCATTGAGATAGGAATGATTAGTAATAAAACCAATGATACCATAACCTTTTGGTGTTTTTTGAATTTGTTCTTGAGCAAAACGAATAAATTTAATATAATCATCATCTAAAGGTTGAATATTTTTCTCACCTTCTAATCTGACTCTACCTTTATATAATTCTAAAAGTTCTCCAATGTGGGTTAATTCTGTAATTGTTTTTCCCGCTTTTCCAGTTTTATAAATTTTCTGCCAATTTGCACCATCAAATTTAATATCTGCTAAATATTTAGTATCTTGGTTAACGGTAATTTTACGTTTACTTGCATTTTGAGAACTGACAGAATAAGGAGGATTTCCTAATACTACCATTACCGGAACTTCGGTTTTTACTTTTCCCGCTTGACTAGATTCTTCTGCTATAATTTCTGTAATTCCTGGTATAATTTCCTCTTGGTTTATTCCTGCTTCTAAAGCATTAGTTAAATAGATTTTTAATCTTTCTTCCGGTGCAAATTTATAACCTAAATCTCCTAATAATAACCCTAATTTTAAATGTGCGATGGTATAGGGAGTCATCAATAATTCAAACCCAAATAAACGGTTAATTAAATTGATGTCTCTGAAAAAACTATTCCATCTATCAACACCATATTTAGTAACATGATCACGAATTTGTTTAATGACTGCATATAAAAATGTTCCTGTACCAGTTGCAGGATCAAGAATTGTTACTTTACGGTTTCCTAACCCATATTGTAAATCAAAAACCTGATCTAAAATATCATGAACAGCACGCACAATAAAATTAACTACAGGTTCAGGTGTGTAATAAACTCCGCGACTTTTTCTTAATGATGCTTGATATGCTGCTAAAAATGTTTCATAAAAATGAATAACTGGATCTTTTGTACGGGTTTCTCTTCCAAAGGTTTCTAAAATGTTACTCATATCAACTGTATTTAGTAATTCTACTAAATTATCAATTGATTTATTAATTCTACTCACACTATCTGTAGCGATCACTATATCAAATAAACCTTTTAAAAAGGGGATTCTATCACTAATATAAATACTCGCATTTCGCCGATTAAAATTAAAACTTCCGGGATTTTGTGCATGGCCAACTTTTGCTGTAAATAACCCATAAGCAATAGTTTGAGCATACATATCAGCGAAACTTTGATTATCTGTATCTAAAATTAGTATTTTCTTAAATGTTGCTTTTAATTGATGTAATTCTTCTGCACTATTTTCTATTGTTAAAGCTGCTTCTATTGCATTTCTGATAGTTTTTGTATAAACTGCCATTTCTTTAGCCAAATCATCATAGTTATTAATATTTTTGGCTTTTTGATCTAGAAATAATTGTAATAATTCTGTGATTGGTTGTAAATTATCAACTATGGTAATTTCATCATTTTTTAAATTAGCTAATTGGGCTGTTTTTTGACATTCTCCATCTACGTACCACCGAAATTCTAAATAGTTTGTTAAAATTAAGTTGTAACCAATATTAGATTCTAAATAACGTTTTATTTGTTCTGTTTTCTCAATTTTACTTAAATCAATATTGATATCTTTAGCTTCTATATATCCTAAAATTCTGTCATTTTTCCTAATTGTAAAATCGGGAATTCCTTCTTGATTTCCCTTTTCTTCAATTGTAGCGTTAATTCCAATCATTAACCCTTCAATTAGTCGTTTTAAACTTGGGTAATGACTACGTTCTCCACCCCTTTTAATGTTGGTTTCTATGTCTTGGAGATAGTTGATAAATTCAGACATAATCAGGTAGATAGATATTTAATTAAATATTGTTATTTGAAGATATCATAAAAATTTTATCTTTTATAGAATTGTAGTAAAAAATAACAATATAGGCTGTATTTATAAATCAAGTTAATAAGTTTTGATTACTCTTATAGAGTTTTTGAATTATTTGGAGTATATCTAAAATTAACAAATTCCACTCATCTATGGATTTGGGTATTAAATCATTAGTTTGCTGTGGACGCAAATGAACAATCTGATTTCTTAGCCTATACAAATACTTATCTGGATTATAATTTTGTTTATCGGCATATTGATAATTTATGTCTATTGATTCGAGTAGCTTTTTTAAAGAATCTTCTAATTTTGGTTCTAATTTTGTAGTTTCATAAAAATCAATGTAAAAATCTTGAATAGATTTATTGTTTAATGCTAATTTAACATAAAAATCCTTTAAAAAATAGAGAGGCTGTAATCCTTCTATACACCTATATAAATCTAAATAAGCAAATTTGAAATCTGAGGCTACATAACTGGCTAGGATATTTTCAAAAGGAATATATTTACTCCCCTTTTCAAAGGTATTTTTAAACTCTTGCAATACTTGTGAACTATATGGTAGTAAACAATAATTTCTACTTTCGGTTAGCACAATACCTGTAATTTGATTTAGTTCTTCTTTTTGTGTAAATCTATCAATTATTTTATATAAGGAAATATGAGGGAAACAATCTTTTAGACTATAATGACTTACTACTGTATCAAACTGGACTTGTTTAAAACCTTGTGGATTTATCTCCCAATCACTTTCTAGAATTTCTTGTAATATATCAGTATCTCCAATCAGAGGTAATTCTAATTCATCAATAATAGCTACCCAAGCACCTGCATTAATATTTTCTTCCTGCAAAAAATGGGGAATATGAGATAAAAATTTATGATTGACTAATACCAAGTAATGCTCATGTCTATAAGTTATCCAGGAACTATAAAAATTAGGAAATAAACGTATTTTGTTGTCAATTTTAAGATGTTTTAACCAATCTTGAGAAGTATCATCACCATAAATAGTATAATTTTCTTCTGTATTAATGACAGAATTAATTTTTTCTATGACTATTTTGATTGATTTTGTAATATTTCTACCCATATTTTTAATACATTTTATACCAGCAAACCGCAAAAGAATTAATTTCCGATTCAGAGAAAATCACTTTAAAGCCATCTAAAAATGCTTGTCTATGTTTTTCTTTGGGAATAGAACGTAAATTTTCTTTGAGAATATCTAATGCAAGAAAGTTATAATTTTGTTCAATACTCTGACAAGCAATTTTATCTTTAATTTTATATAGTTTTAATCGTATATCGTGAAAATTACTTTCAATTTGTGAATAGTCTTTCACAAGATTACTTCCTAATAAACCAAATATTTTTTCCGCGCAAGCTACCATAAATCCAACTCTTGCAGTTTGATTATTGAAAACATAACGATCTTCAATTTCTTCAAGAAATTGATCAATTTCAGTCATTAATCTAAAGATTTCCTCAAATTTACCAATAGTGTGTGCTGATCTTTCCCGAATCAAAATCATAATATCCAAAGCTGCATGATATTCAGCTAATTGTTGTTTTTTGTCAATTCTAACTTTTCTAGAAGTAAATGCCAAAAATAACTCTACAATTTCTGATTGTTTATATATTTTTTCTGAAATGAGTTTTTCTAAATAGGGAATAGTGGCTTTTAAACTTTGTAAAATTGGCTTAAAAACTACTTCTAATTGTTTATCAAGTCCCCAAGGTATCTGACCAGAATTAAGTACCAACATTCTATACAATAAAGCTGATTCATCTTGAGTAAACCAAAATTCAACTCTCAGATTATGAGTGATCTCTTTTCGGAAAAGGGCATCTTTTATAGCTTGTATTCTTTGCATACCATCTAAAATGGTAATTTTTTCTTGATTTCCAATCAACCTAAAAAAATTATTTTCATTTATTACTTCTGTGTCACAAATAATTCCTAATACAATAGGAGGTAGTATTCCCCCTTTTCGCAAATCTTCTACCATTTGATTACGAATAATTTTTGCAGACCTGGTTTGCAAAACTTCTCTTTGATCATCAAGGTTTCCTTTTTGTTCGTGAATAGGTTGAATAAATTCTATAAAATCACGAATACTCACCACTGTAAGCACAGAGTAGCAATTAAGATTTGTATCTTCTTGAATATCAATTATTTTGAATTTCATAGATAGATCCATATTGTGTGGTAATCAAATTATATCTCATCGGTTTCTTGATTAATTAAACCTGTATTTTCACCCTTCACTTAAATTCATCATCATTTCGTAAGTAGCAACCTTAAATCCATTAGCTTCAAATAACTTCTTAGCAAATTCATTTTGTGCAGCGACTTGCAACATTAATACCTGTGAACCTAAATTTTTTGCTGCATCTATAGAAGCATCTAATAGTAATTTTCCTGCTCCCATTCCCCTCACTGATTCATCAATGTATATATCATGAAGCCATACTGCTTCACCTGCAATATCAACCAAACTACTTTCTTCTAAACATAGAAAAGAATAACCAACAATTTTATTTTCTACTTCCACAACTAATACAACTGCTTTTGGGTTAGTAATTTGTGCTGCAAAAAAATCAAAAATTTGTTGTTCATGATTTTCAAACTCAACAAACCTAAAAGGATTAAAATTTTGATGTTGATGAACTAATTGCATGGCGTAATTTGTCACACCTTGATGATCAGCTATATTTGCTTGTCTAATTGTAATATTTGGCTTGTTCATACTTTTTTTACATTGAATAGGTTGAAAAAAAGGGACAGTATCTACCATCCCCATTAATTTGATATTTATTTAATTCAATTCAATTCAATTCAAAATTCTACAGTTGAGGAACAAACTGTTGCTTATCAGGAACTTCAGTATATTCAGCCACAATTTGCCGGAACTCATCACCATCAATGGTTTCCTTCTCAATTAACAAATCAACCAAACGATCTGTTACACTGCGATTTTCACGGATGATATTCTTAGCTTTCTCATAACACTCTTCTGCGATCAATCTGACTTGTGCATCAATACGAGCAGCAATAGCTTCAGAATAATCTGATCTGGTTGTCCAGTCACGACCTAAGAATACTTCACCCTGTTGACTTTCCAAGGATAAAGGACCCAAGTCAGACATCCCAAACCTTGTTACCATCTGTCTGGCCATACCGGATAACTGTTGTAAGTCTCCACCCGCACCAGTTGTCACTTCCGCAGCACCGAAAATTACCTCTTCCGCTGCACGGCCACCCAAAGCACCAGTAATTCTTGCTTTCAATTGAGAACGGGAAATTAAACCCTGTTCCTCATTAGGCATAAACCAGGTTAAACCCTGTGCTTGTCCTCTAGGAATCAATGTTACTTTCTGTACAGGATCATGATCCTTTAATAAAGTACCTACCAAAGCATGACCAATCTCATGGTAAGCAATTAACCGCTTACTCTTGCTGTCTACTAATGGTGTACCTTCCATCCCTGCAACGACTCTATCAACTGCGTCATCAATTTCTAAGAGAGTAATTGCTTCTTTGCGTCTTCTTGCGGTGAGAATAGCTGCTTCGTTGAGGAGGTTAGCGAGATCCGCACCACTGAAACCAGGAGTACGACGGGCGATCGCCTCTAAAGAAACTGTGGGATCTAACTTCTTGTTGCGTGCGTGAACTTCGAGAATTTCCAAACGACCTTTAATATCAGGAGCATCAACTGTCACCTGTCTATCAAAACGACCAGGACGCAACAAAGCAGAGTCAAGAACATCAGGACGGTTGGTAGCTGCAATAATAATGATGCCAGTATTACCTTCAAAACCATCCATTTCTGTTAACAGTTGGTTTAAGGTTTGCTCACGCTCATCATTACCACCACCAATACCAGCACCACGTTGACGACCTACCGCGTCAATTTCATCAATAAAGATAATACAAGGAGCGTTATCTTTAGCTTTCTTGAACAAGTCGCGGACACGGGAAGCACCCACACCCACAAACATTTCTACAAACTCAGAACCGGAAATAGAGAAGAAAGGAACACCCGCTTCACCTGCAATTGCTTTTGCTAACAAAGTTTTACCAGTTCCAGGAGGTCCAACTAACAACACACCTTTAGGAATTTTTGCACCGACAGCGGTAAACTTCTCAGGTTGTTTTAAGAAGGTAACAACTTCCTGTAATTCTTCCTTAGCTTCTTCGATACCTGCAACATCATCAAATTTTACCCCGGTTTTTGCTTCCATTTGGAAACGAGCGCGAGACTTACCGAAGTTCATCGCTTGGCCAGGACCTCCAGGAAGGTTGTTAGAACGACGGAATAACAGGAATAAACCAGCAATGAGGATCACAGGGAATAACAAATTACTTAATAAACCCCAGATCGCCCCATCGTTACGGATAGGGTGAGCATCAAAACTAACGTTATGTTCTTTGAGTTTGTTGATCAACTCAGGAGAATTGATAGGTAAATCTACTCTCCAGCGTTGAATACGGTTTTCAATATCTTGATCGTTAGCCTCGATAATTGCTGTTCTACCGCCATCATACAGATCCACGTTGATCACGCGATCCGCATCTAAATATTCTAGGAAGCGTCCATAGGTCATGCGAGTATTAGCAGTATTACGGCTTGTATCCGCAGGAGCATTAGCAAACGCACCTTGCCAGAAGAAAAAGCCAATTACTAAAGCTAACACAGACCACAGCGCTACGATTT
>RDXV01000004.1 GCA_004292695.1 Nostocales cyanobacterium
TAGCTACTCCTGCGTGTTGTGCCAGTAGTAGTCTTTGTTGCTTGCTTACCTTCAGTTGGGTCTTGAATCCTAGTAGCATAATTGTATTTTACAGCCAAATAAGCACACATAACAAGAGCCGATGACTTTAACTGGGAGCATAAGTAAGCAATTGTTAGTAATTGTTAGCTTTTGGCTTACTGTTAATTAACCTTCTGTCACCTGTCACCTGTCAACTGTCAACTGTCCCCTGTCCCCTCTCTTCTTGCCATTTTTCCAGTAAATCGGGACGACGGGAAGCGGTGCGTTCTATTTGTTGTTGAAAACGCCATTTGGCGATCGCCGCATGATTACCACTCAGTAGTACATCGGGGACTTGCCAACCGCGAAAATTAGCGGGGCGGGTATATTGGGGAAAATCTAACAAACCTTCCTCAAAACTTTCTGCTTTGAGAGATTCTACCTTACCTACAGTTCCCGGTAATAGACGGACAACCCCGTTTAATAAAGCCATAGAAGGAATTTCCCCACCTGTGAGGATAAAGTCACCTAAAGAGACTTCCCTTGTTACCAAATTTAAAACCCGATCATCTACCCCTTCATAGTGACCACATATCACCACTAATTGGTCGTAATTTGTGGCTAATTCGCGCAGCAAGGGCTGATTAATCTGTTTTCCTTGGGGACTCATTAAAATTACATCTCGACGGGGTAAAATGGGCAAAGATTCCACCGCCGCAAAAATTGGTTCTGGTTTCATCAGCATACCCACACCACCACCGTAGGGTTCATCATCAACCTTACGATGTTTGTCCGTAGTAAAATCTCTAGGATTAACCAGATGTACTTGAGCGATATCTTTGGCTAAGGCTTTACCTAGAAGACCAGAAGTCAGAATAGAGGTAAAACAGTCGGGAAAAAGCGTAACTATATCAAAACGCACAGTAATTCGTATTTAATGACACTAATCTGAGAATTGGGAAAAGCAATCAGCAATCAGCAATCAGGAATCAGCAAATAACAGCAGCGGTACAATTAGGGAATTTTGAGAGCGTATTTCATTTGCATGAGGTATGGAGTGATTAATTTTGATCTTCCACACTGTCAGAGTTCGATAGATGATGTCTGTACTGAATTAGTTGGGAATCTGTTGTTACAGGAAATTTAGACCCTCCTTATCCTCCTTATTTTGTTATTATTCCTTGCATATAGGGCTTAAAAGCTGATAGCAGACAAATAATGGCTAAAAGCTGAAAATTAGGTATCCAGTAAACGAAAGTAGTCACAGGGAGGTAGTATTTAGAAGTAAACTTCATCAATAGTATCTAAAATTACCAGAAACCTGGTTTTTTAGTACCATCAAAAGTTTTTCTAATTACTTAATTTATGTTTAAATGTTGTCACAACTAAATCTAAATTAATAATCTCACCAAAAGTTAACAACTTCCAGGATGCATCGAGCCAGCCTCAGAAAAAGAGTGTCAAGACCTGCCTGCCCCAAATCCAGAAAGGAGACATAGAGTTCAACCACTATTTTGCCAATCTGGAAAAGTGAATAGGTGAAAAACAAGTCGCTGGCGACGAGGACAACGGACATGACTTTAACTGAGGCATCGTGTGCGTTGAGTGAGAAGATGGAGAGACGAAAATCGCCACTCCAAACTGATCAAATAGTGTCCTCTCAAAGAAGCAAAGGGAGAAAAACAACAGGCTATCAAACCTCGTTAAATTCACCTGAAGTTGTTGACCGGAGAAACACAATGCAGCAATTAAAAGCTAAATCGCTGGAAATGAGGACACCCCAAGCAACTAAAACCGCCGTTCTAGTTATCGGAGGCGCAGAAGACAAAGTTCACGGACGCGAAATCTTGCGGACTTTTTTTGCCCGTGCTGGCGCAAACAAAGCTTACATCACAATTGTGCCATCAGCCTCCCGTGAACCAGCCATCATTGGTGGTCGGTATATTCGCATTTTTGAAGACATGGGCGCTCAAAAAGTCGAGATTTTAGATATCCGTGAGCGGGAACAATGTGACAAGCCAGAGATTCGAGAATCTTTGGAATCTTGTACAGGTGTGTTTTTGACAGGAGGAGACCAACTCAGACTTTGTGGAGTTCTGTCAGACACACCAGCAATGGATATCATTCGGCAGCGAGTCAGAGCAGGACAACTAACCTTAGCCGGAACAAGCGCTGGGGCGGCAGTAATGGGACATCACATGATTGCTGGCGGTGGGAGTGGCGAAACTCCCAATCGTTCCCTTGTAGACATGGCGACAGGTCTGGGATTTATCCCAGAAGTGATTGTAGATCAGCACTTTCATAACCGTAACCGGATGGGAAGACTGATTAGTGCGATCGCCGCCCATCCTGATCGCCTTGGTATTGGCATTGATGAAGATACCTGTGCTGTGTTTGAACGTGATGGTTGGTTACAAGTCATGGGTAAAGGTAGCGTGACAATTGTTGATCCGACAGAACTCACTCACACCAATGAACCTCATGTTAGTGCCAACGAACCTTTAACAGTACACAATTTACGTTTACATATCCTCAGCTATGGAGATAGATTCCATCTTTACCAACGTACTGTATTACCAGCAGTACACAGAATTTCCAGCTGAAGGAATAGTGTATACCCGGTGATAAGTTAATTGACCGCTGGCTAATTTTTTAGTGCCAATCATCATTGGCTAAATGGACAAATACCATTTAAAAAGAAAAAACTGTTTGTCATGAACAGTTTAGCGGTCAATTACAGTAAGAAACTAGAATTTTGGTTCCGAATCTCCATCTACCTATTCCCATGAGAATCCTCAAGATCCAGACCTTACGCGGCCCAAACTACTGGAGCATTCGACGCCATAAACTGATCGTCATGCGCCTTGATCTAGAAAGCCTTGCGGAAACGCCCTCCAACGAAATCCCCGGTTTCTACGAAGGATTAGTGGAGGTGCTGCCCAGTCTGGAGGGTCATTATTGTTCCCCCGGATGTCGTGGCGGGTTTTTGATGCGGGTACGAGAAGGAACTATGATGGGTCACATCGTAGAACACGTAGCCCTTGAACTTCAGGAATTGGCGGGAATGCACGTAGGTTTTGGCCGCACCCGTGAAACTGCCACGCCTGGAGTTTATCAGGTAGTGATAGAGTACCTAAATGAAGAGGCGGGACGATATGCTGGCCGTGCAGCGGTGCGCCTATGCCAAAGCATTGTTGATCGCGGTCGTTATCCCAAAGCTGAATTAGAGCAGGATATCCAAGACTTAAAAGATTTTTGGCGTGATGCTTCTTTAGGTCCTTCCACAGAAGCTATTGTCAAAGAGGCTGAAAAACGCGGTATTCCTTGGATGCCTTTAGCTGCACGCTATTTAATTCAGCTAGGTTATGGTGTTCATCAAAAGCGAATGCAAGCAACAATGACCAATAACACAGGTATTCTCGGTGTGGAATTAGCCTGTGATAAGGAAGCTACTAAACGCATCCTTGATGCTAATGGTGTTCCTGTTCCTAGAGGTACAGTAATTAACTTCTTGGATGATCTGGAAGAAGCGATTGAACAAGTAGGTGGTTATCCTATCGTGATTAAGCCTTTGGACGGTAATCACGGACGTGGTATCAGTATTGATATCAGAAATTGGGATGACGCTGAAGCCGCTTATGAACTGGCTCGACAAGTTTCTCGTTCTATCATTGTGGAACGTTATTATGTCGGCCGTGACCACCGAGTTTTAGTAGTGGATGGTAAGGTTGTTGCTGTTGCAGAACGAGTACCCGCACACGTAGTTGGTGATGGTAGATCCACTATCGCTGACTTGATTGATGAAACTAATAAAGACCCCAATCGTGGCGAAGGTCATGATAAGGTTTTGACTAAGATTGAACTTGACCGCAGTAGTTACCAACTTTTAGACCGTCAAGGTTATACCTTGGATAGTGTTCCCCCGAACGGTACTATCTGTTATCTCCGATCTACGGCTAACCTCAGTACAGGTGGTAGTGCTATTGATCGTACTGATGAAATTCACCCGGAAAATGTCTGGTTGGCACAACGGATCGTGAAAATTATCGGTTTAGATATTGCTGGTTTAGATGTAGTAACAACTGATATTAGCCGTCCTTTGCGAGATGTTGACGGTGTGATTGTTGAAGTCAATGCTGCTCCTGGTTTTCGGATGCACGTTGCCCCTAGTCAGGGTATCCCTCGCAACGTTGCTGGAGCGGTGATTGATATGTTGTTCCCCAATGAAAAGCCCAGCCGTGTACCGATTCTCAGCGTTACAGGTACTAATGGTAAAACTACTACTACTCGTCTGTTAGCACATATCTATAAACAAACGGGTAAGGTTGTTGGTTATACCACTACTGATGGTACTTATATCGGTGACTTTTTAGTAGAGGCTGGTGATAACACTGGACCACAAAGCGCTCATGTGATTTTGCAAGATCCCACTGTGGAAGTTGCTGTATTAGAATCTGCTCGCGGCGGTATTCTCCGCTCTGGTTTAGGTTTTGATGCTGCTAATGTGGGTGTGGTTTTGAATGTGGCCGCAGATCATTTAGGTATTGGTGATATTGATACTATTGATCAATTAGCTAATCTTAAAAGTGTGGTAGCTGAAGCTGTGTTTCCTGATGGTTATGCTGTTCTCAATGCAGATGATCAGCGGGCAGCAGCTATGGCAGATAAAACAAAGGCCAATATTGCCTATTTCACTATGAATCCTGACTCTGAACTGGTGAGGAAACACGTTCAGAAGGGTGGAGTAGCAGCGGTATATGAAAATGGTTATTTGTCAATTGTTAAGGGTGATTGGACTCACCGCATCGAACGAGCAGAAAATATCCCTTTAACAATGGGTGGTAAAGCACCATTTATGATCGCTAATGCTTTGGCGGCTAGTTTGGCGGCTTTTGTGCAAAATGTCACCATTGAACAAATTCGTGCTGGTTTACGGACTTTCCGCGCTTCTGTGAGTCAGACACCGGGACGGATGAATTTATTTAATTTGGGTAAATACCATGCTTTGGTAGATTATGCCCACAATCCTGCTAGTTATGAGGCTGTTGGTTCTTTTGTGAGAAATTGGACCACTGGACAGCGCATAGGTGTGGTGGGAGGCCCTGGCGATCGCCGGGATGAAGATTTTGTCACTCTGGGTAAATTAGCGGCGGATATCTTTGACTACATTATTGTCAAGGAAGATGATGACACTAGAGGAAGGCCAAGGGGTTCAGCTTCAGATTTGATTGTTCAAGGTATTAATCAGGCTAAACCTAATTGCCGTTATGAATCAATTCTGGATGAAACCCAAGCCATTAATAAAGGTTTAGATATGGCCCCTGATGGTAGTCTAGTGGTGATTTTACCGGAAAGTGTTAGTCGTGCTATTCGGTTGATTAAGGTGCGGGGTGTACAGGAAGAAACACAACCACAGAATGCAAATACTACTATCAGTGATTCCCAAAATGGGGTAGCTCCTTCTTCTGTGGTTAACACCCTACTGTAATTTGATGTGGGGGCAATTCATGAATTGTCCCTACTGATGATTTTTCTTGGTTTTATTAGTTCGTTTATTAGTTCGTTGGGTAGTCGGTTTTTTTGTCAGAATCAGGATGTCCAGGATTTAAGGATTTACAGGATGGGAAAGGATATAAATTGTGGTATTTATTGCAGTGCTTTTTTGTCTGAATCAGGATATCCAGGATTGAAGGATTTTCAGGATGAAAACTGAAGCAGAATATCAATCAGCATTACAAGAAATTGAAAAGCTTTTATTTAATAAAAATAGAACCACAGAAGAAGATGCTTTATATGATTTATTAGTAATGTTGGTAGAAAAATATGAAACCGAAAATCATCCTTTAGAACCTGCAAAACCTCAGCAAGTTTTACAACATTTAATGGAAGAAAGGGGAATGAATGAAGCAGATTTATTAAATATTTTAGGTCTTAAAGAAGGTGATCAGGAAATAGTAACCGCTATTCTCCAAGGTAATGATGTGATTAGTGCAGAACAAGCTGAAGTTTTAGGTAAATATTTTCATGTTCCTTCTAGTTTATTTGTTTGATTATTGATAATTTGTGTCTATTTTCTACACATTCACGCAGATAAAGATGAATTAAATTCACATAAGAAATGCCAGTTTCTTGAGCTATTTCTTCAAAATATTGAATTACATCCTGTTCTAAATCAATTGTGACTTGTTTTTTCAACTGTTTAGAATAAGGATTTTTAATGGATTGAGAAAAATCATAATTTTCTCTCATATTATATCAACTCTTGATGTTGCTATTTATTTTCATGTTTTAATTTCTGATCATATTTTCGTTGCAAGTAAGATTTACCAGCGCGAAATGCTGCTGAAGATAGAGATTTAGTTAATGATTTTTTTGCAGTATTTGTTTCTGCTTGTTCTGCTATTTTTTCATTTTTGATTTCCAAATCTGGTAACAAGAAAATTACTATGAAAAATACACCTATAATAATTGCAATAAAGCCTTCTATTTTACCCCATGTAAACTTGATAAATAATTCTATCAATAGCATTATAAAGCCTGATATACCATGCCCTGCATAACCATCATCAAAATTATCCATCAAGTGAGGATATTTAATTTCTAAAATACCAATTCCTATCAGGATAAATGAAGGAATTATACATTTTATTCTTTCTATGATAGTCATTTTCATTTCTCCTCATAAGGTAAAAGATATAAACCAGGTGGTGTATTTTCATCAGGTAAAATATCTTTACTACTTTTGACATTTTCCCTTTCACATAAAACAGCAAAAGATTGTAAACTATTTAATCTCGCTAAAAGTTCGCTGAGGGTATCTAAATATTCAGCTATAGCAATTTGGCGATGTGTCCAAATTTCATCCCATTTGCTACTATAAGACATTTCAAATTCCACATCTATATTAGTTTTTTTGCGGCGAATATCTTCAGGTGATAATGTAGCATCTTGGGGGTAAATTTGGGTAATTCTTTCTACTCGTTCCGGTGTAATATGGTCTTGAAAACGAGAATGTGTAAAGCGATAAGTTGTAGATAAATAACGGTTTTCATCTGTAATTAATTGATTTGCCCAGTTTTGGGCTATTTGTTGAAATTTATCTACTTCTATGGTTAATAATTCTCTAGCTTGTTGATGTTGTCCAATTTCTAATAATAAATTAGCTTCTGTTGCTGTTGCTACCGCCCAACCTTGAATAGCAATATCTGTATTTAGCATTAATTCCGCGTCTAATGCTGGGGAAATTTGTAACGCTTGATTTGATAAAAATAAACGTACTCTATTAGCTACTTTTAAAGATTCTCTTGGTGATTCGTTGGGAAATAGTTTTCTGTCGTTTAATTCGGCATTTAATGAAGCAATTTCTTTAATTATCATTGCTTGTTGAATATGAGAAATTGCTTTAGCTAAATTTTGTTGTTTTTGGCGATTATCTTCTACTAATAGATATAAATAGGCCAGTTGTCCAGAAATTATATCTAATCTATTTTCTACCCTATTTAAACCTTTTTCTAAGTTATTAAAACCTTGGTTTAATTGATTTTCAATTCTGTTTAAGCCAGATTCGATTCGTTCAAATCCTGCTTCCATTGACTGTTGAATTTGACCTAACTTGTTTTGAATTTGATGTAATTTATAACCCATGTAAGCAAAACCAGCAATACTAACACCAAGATTTAAAACACTTGCACCAGCAGCTATTTGAGTTAATCCCATTACTGATGATAAGGTTTTTTCAATTCCCATTAATTTGTGATAGGTTAATCCATGACCTATAACATCTATTCCTCCTAAGACGGGGGAAAATGGAATACTTACTAATTTGTTAGTTAGTCCTGGTGTTTCTGCTAAATGGCGAACTATTTGACCTGCTTTTTCTGTACCAGCAGTCCAGCGAATAACGCTACCATAGCGTTGCATTGAACCATTTAATAAACCTTGGATAATTTCTGGACTATTTAATAAAAGAGTGGTGTCAATTAACATTATATTATCTCCTAATTTTAACGATTATAAACTGCAAAATCTCCGTAGGCTTCCATTTGTAATCTAGGTGATATTTGAAAATCAACTGTTAAATCACTTAATTTACGAAAAGCATCATATCTATCCAGTTGATTAACATTAGGTTTAAAACCTGGATCAATTTGTTTTATTTCAATAGAAACTAAATGAATATCATATTCTGATTCTTGTCCAGAATATACTTGATAACGACTAATATTAGATTGTATTGTTTTATAATCTGCTTCTGAACCTGTCCATAAATATTTGGTTAATTCATAAAGATTTTCTCCATCATTAAAATCAATACTTCTTTTTTCTAAAATTGAATTAAGAAAATCTATTTGTGATGCTGAAATTACTAACACTAAAAACTGTTTAGTAATTCTTTCTATTGAAGGAGTTTGTATTGCAGGAGATGGAGAATTAGAAACATATTCATTTTGTCTTATTTCTGGTCTACGAGTTGGTTGTTGTGCTTGTTCTTTTTGGCGGTTAATTATGTAAACCCAATAACCAACCGCTACAATAACAAAGCCGATAAGTACAATAATTTTCATATTGTCACTCCTTATAGACATCCGAGATAAAAATGAATTAACACGATAATAAAATTCATTATCAGTATTAAAGATTTTAAAATTCCCAAAAGGAATGGGTATTTCAACACTTTTTTTTTCTGTTAGACTTTCTGTTCTCAAATATTTAGTAAGTTCTATAACTGCATCTAATTGAGAATTTATAAGAATAAAGTTAGTTATATTTTCATTTTCAGATATTTTCAATTGCAAAGTCCAGGATTGAACAGCATAATATAACTTTAGATTAAAAGGGATATTCTGTAACGGACGATTATATCTTCTTTGTAGTTCGTAACTAACTTGATCAGAAACTTGTTCTAGTAGTTTAATAAAACTCATGATGTGTTAATCATCAAAATTGTATAAAGAAAAGGATTTTTGAAAGTCAGAATAGAATACTCTAACTGATTCGCTCAAATCATAATTAAAATTCATTAAAATCTTCTTTTAACTTTTGATAAAGTGCATTCGCGCTATCTTTTTTTAATTCAAAATCTTGCCAAAATAGTTTTTCTTGTTCAAAATTTTCCTCAATAATCCTTAACTGCTTTTCTAACGCACGTTCAGCTAAATTAGTAATATCATTAACTGATTCTTCAAAAATACTACTAACATAATCTAATCTTTGTAAAATCCAATCTAGTAAAATATCCCATAAACTGTCTTTTCCTTTCTCAATTCCACTTAACCATTGTTTAGCCATTAAATCAGGAGACGGTAAAAATAACTCCACATATTCAATGTCAGCAGTAATATCACGAGTTACTGCTTCTGTATAATTACGAGTAACTGGCCTGCTTTTGGTTCTACTTTTTGTGCTTTTATAACACGAACCACTTTGATAGTATTCTGTGTAATTTTCATATTCTGTTTTAGTGCGTGTTTCGTATTCTGTTTTTTGCCCAACTACCTCTTTTTTCTTAGTTTGGTTTTGTTTAATGTTAGCTTCTAAATTAAAAAAGTTCTTTGGTAAGGTTGGTAAATTCTGAGATAACTTCTTGCGTAGATCACTGATAGCTGCTTTTTCAAGGTTAATTGAAGATGCAAAAGTTTCTTCTGATAAGCAGATTTTCAATCTTTTGACTTGTTCTCGAATTAATGATTCTAAAGCCTGTTCAAAATCTTTAGCTTTTCCTTGGAGAGAAAACTCTGCTCTTCTTGTTATAGCTTGTCTCATATAGTGATATAACCTTCTCACATCACGTTCATCATGTTCAAGTTCTTTTTTACCATTATTATCATCTGCTCTAACACTTTTGAATAAATATTCTGACTGTCGAGAAAATTTACTCAGTCTGCGACTAACATTATCATAGGTTTTGGCAATGTCATCAGCTAACGCAGGTGGTGTCACTTCCTGAAGTTTATCTTTTAACTCAAAAGCTCCTAGATTGTTCTTTAAAGAGTCACGAACAGGAACAACTAAAACTTTAGTTAAGTCACCTTCCACTTCGTCAATTGCAGAAAATATTTTATCAAATCCCTTACGTTTCTTTTTTTTTGCATCTTGTTGAATTTTGATTGTAGTTTTAGGATCATTTGTTTTTAGTTCTCCTATTAATTGTTTAATTTCTGACTTAAACTCTTTATCTATTTTTATGATATTTGACTGTAACTCTAGGCGAATTTTAGTTATTTTATCCCTTTCTAATTGAACCTGTTCCTGATTGTAAATTTTGCGAGTTTGAATTAGAACATCTAGCAGGTCTGATAAAGCTAAATATTTCTCAAATACTTCCACTAATGCAGGAAATATTACCAACTTATCAAATGATTCTTCTACTCTTACTTGAAAACGTCGCCAAAGTTCTTTACCCCCACTCCATTCTAAACAATATGAAATAATTTCCTGCATTGTCTGATCATCAATAGGTTTATCAGCATCTACTTTATCTTCAATCTCACGAAACCATGTTTTTAGATCACGGTTTTCAACCACGTGAGAGCGAAAAACTTCCGCAGATTTTTGAAACACAGATGGAAGAGATTTTAAAACTTCCCGTAAATCAGTATTTTCAGCATTACTAGAGCGAAAAATATCCGCAGATTCTTGAAAAATAGATGGAATGTTTTTTAATTTTTTCTGTATATTCTGTTGTATATTTTGGGGTTCTGTTTCTGGCTGAATAGCCGTATATTGAGATTTGATAGTATTCATACAATCCGTAAACATAGCTTTCAAAAATGCTAATCTTGTCTTTTCATCAACTTTTGATGGTTGATTTAAAGCACCAGCACCCCAAGCACATTGGGCATAATATAAAAGACGAGCATTAAAAGGTAAAACATCAGGCAATTCAGCCAGTGATAATGTCTCTTTAATTTCTTCCCTTAACTTATTAATTCTCACTTCTAAAGGTAAATCATCCGCACCACGTTGATCAACTCGATTTAAAATAAAAATCATCGAGTCTGTACGCCCTTGTAAATATTCAACTACCTTTTTTAATTCTTCTAATAATCGTTTTCTATGACTATCATCAACCTGCATATAGTCCAAAGCAACTAAACTAAATGCTTTATTAACTTGCTGTTGAATAGTTGCCAAATTAGTCCGATCTTGTACTGATTTTAAACCAGGTAAATCAATTAATTCTACTCCTATTCCTGGAGGTAAACCTAATAAATTAGGATCACAAGCTGGTAATAAACTCACATAAGCTGTTATTTGGGGTGCTACATATTCGCGTTTTTGTCTTGCTTCATGATAGGAGTGCATTACTGAACGAATACGTTGATATAAGTCATCATTAGTTAATCCTGTCCATTCTCCCGTTTCCCAAGCTGCATCTTGGGTTTTTTCAATAATTAATTTTGACTCTGAAGAATGTTTGAGAGTTAACACTCCTCCACTCATTTCTCCTGCTTCAATGGGCGCAATTTTTCGCCCTATTAAAGCATTAACAATAGTTGATTTTCCAGAGGATGTTGTACCAATAGTAGCAATACGAAAACTGGGATTTTCTAATCTTTCTACTGCTTCTTCAAAAGCATCTAAAAAACCATCTAATGCTGATTTAATTCCCGGATCTGCAAATACATCAGGAGAAGAATTAACTAAGTTAGCAATTGAGTTACCTAATTCGTTTAATAGAGTGCGGGCGTTGTTTAATTTGGCATCAATATTCATTACCATTGAGTTTACCTTTTGATAATCTTGGTTGATGAGGTGTAATAAAAAGCAGAGTTAGATAATGGTTTAAATCCAGGATGTAGACAGATTAGACTTAAAATATAAGCAAGATTGAAAACACGGATATGAGTAATACCCTTGCAATAGTAAATATCATAACTATGTTTAAGTGTGATTGTAAATACTTCTTGTGTGAATTTTTTGATAATTTTGTTCAAATAAATACATAAAGATTCAATTTTTTTAATAATCTAATAATCCAATCATCCAATCATCCAATCATCCAATCATCCAATCATCCAATCATCCAATCATCCAATCATCCAATCATCCAATCATCCAATCATCCAGGGAATAAATTCCCTGTCTAAAAGCTAAAGTCGGTTAAAACCGACTAGAATCTAATGTAATTTACTATTTAACAATCACATCCTGAAAATCCTGAAATCCTGGAAATCCTGATTCAGACAAAAATCACATCCTGAAAATCCTGAAATCCTGTAAATCCTGATTCAGACAAAAATCACATCCTGAAAATCCTGAAATCCTGGAAATCCTGATTCAGACAAAAATCACATCCTGTAAATCCTGAAATCCTAGACATCCTGATTCAGACAATTATTCTTCCCAAAAATCAACATTTAACATTGCTTCAATATCACAACTAAATGGCCACGTATCAGGAAACTCAAACTGTGGATAACCATTGCGGACAATTTTTAGAGCATCTGCGTAAGATTCATCAAACACTTGGCTAAAATAAGGCTTGAGACTAGGTGAATTTTTGAGTAACTTTCTAATTGCAATCCTCTGTTTAATAATTGATTCTAACCACCCACGATAACAATTTGGCATATTCACATAATTCCGCTTGAGAATATGCTCTAAAAGTTCTACTAACCTATTTTCAAGTTCACGTTTATCTGAGCGCCCCAAGTCCTCTATCTCCTCAATCAAATTCTCAAAATCTAACCCCTCAATATTCCTATTTCGTAACTTGTTGACTGTATCCTCAATCCACAGTAAATAGTCTTGTTCATATAAAGATACTACAATCGGTGTCTTTGTCATTGCTGTACATCCTGTAAATGACATAATTCCATTGTGAGTGAAATTATTTGTAATTTTTAACTAGACAGCTAACCTGTAAACTAGCAAATTTGATACGATTTAACTTATTTTAATATTTTGCTGATTCACGGTATATTCACTAAGTATAGCATATAGTAATAAATCACATCCTGAAAATCCTTAAATCCTGGAAATCCTGATTTTGACAAAAAATCACATCCTGAAATTACACAGGGAATAAATTCCCTGTCTAAAAGCTAAAGTCGGTTAAAACCGACTAGAATCTAAGGTAATTTACTATTTAACAATCACATCCTGTAAATTCTGAAATCCTGGAAATCCTGATTCAGACAATTGATACTTTATAATTAATCAATACAAGTATAACTTTTCAAAAGGTAAGAGTTATGAACCGATGGGAAAATTTAGACGCAATAGAAAGACAATCTGATAAAGTAAGTGGTGCATGGGTATTTCGAGGAACAAGAGTTCCGGTAGCTGCATTATTTGAAAATTTGCGTGATGGTGCAACAGTAGATGAATTTTTGGAATGGTTTCCACCTGTTCAAAGATCACAAGTTGAAGCTGTACTTAATTATGAGCTTGAAAAATTAGCTGCTTAGATATGAAAATTCTTTTTGATCAGGGAACTCCTGTACCATTACGGAAATATTTAACAGATCATTCTGTAACGACAGCTTACGAAGAAGGATGGTCTAATTTATCAAATGGAGATTTATTAAAAGCTGCTGAATCTCAAGGATATCAAATACTTATAACAACAGATCGGAATTTGCGTTATCAACAGAATTTGAGCGATCGCCAAATTGCAATTGTGGTTTTACTGTCAACTTCATGGCCAAAAATTCGTACACAAGTTGAGAAAATTTGTTCTATTATCAATGCAACTGAGCTTGGTGATTATCAAGAAATTACCATAATCTAACAAGTATCATCCTGAAAATCCTTAAATCCTGGACATCCTGATTCTGACAATAACATAAACAGGGGCAATAATGACAGAAACAACCGCCAATTATGATCAAACATGGAAAGAAGCAATTACCCAATATTTTGAATCATTCATGGAATTCTTTTACCCCAACCTACACGAAAAAATAGATTGGAGTAAAACCCCCATTTCCCTAGATAAAGAACTAGAACAAATCACCGCAGCTAGTCAAACAAAAAAACGTTATGCGGATAAACTCTTTCAAGTTTGGTTAAAAAACAATCAAATTATTTGGATTTTGATTCATATTGAAGTACAAAGTCAATATGATCAAGAATTTACCCAAAGAATGTATATCTATAACTATCGTTCTTTTGATTTATTTCATAAACCAGTTATCAGTTTAGCTATCTTAGGAGATGAAGACAAAAAATGGCGACCGAATAGTTATGAATATGGAATAGATGATAGTTTCGTAAAAATGCAATTTAGTATTGTGAAGCTATTAGACTATCAATGGGAAGACCTGACCACCAGTAACAATTTATTTGCTATAATAGTCATGGCACATCTGAAAACCAAAGCCACGACTAAAGACTTAACTCAACGAGAACAATGGAAATGGAACATAGTCAGACCATTATATCAAAAGGGTTTAACTAGATTTGATATTATCAATTTAGTTAAATTCATTGATAAAATGATGACTTTACCACCACCATTACAAACCTCATTCAACCAGAAGTTAGAACAGCATGAAAAGGAGTTAAATATGCCTTTCCTAAGCACAATTGAAGAAATGGCAGAAGAAAGAGGTACAAGAAAAAGTTGCCAAAACAATATTATCAAAATTCTGTCCAACAGATTTAATAATGTTCCTGAATTGATGAGTGATGCTCTCAAGAAAATCGAAGATATAACTATTCTAGAAAATCTGCTTTTATCAAGTATCAATGTTAATTCTTTGGAGGAATTTCAAAAGTTAATTGACGTAGAATTACAGCAGCATTAATGATATAATATCCCTGATTCTCTATTAATAAAAAACCAGGGATTTATTGAATATTTTCATCCTCAAAATTCTGTATATCCTTAAATCTTGGACATCATGATTGAGAAAATATCATCGAATTGCTTTAGATTCACATTCCCGTTTTGTGATAAAATGCCGATAACGAAACATCGCCTCTAACTGAGTTTGTATCAACCAACCAGCAGCAAATTCTACCCCATCCCCACCAGGAAGAACATAAGCAATATTATCAGTTAACTTCGTCTTTCCATCTTCTTCCGTGAACTCATGACGATGTACCCAAGACTCAAAAGGTCCTGATATTTGTTCATCAGTAAACAGACGATATTTTTCAAACTTAGTATGACGCGCTAACCAAGTTAACGGTAAGGGTCCAACAAACAGTTTAAATTCAGTTATTGCACCTTCATCAAGTCCACCTTCACGACGCAGAACCTGTACAGGTTGCCAAGGTGGTGTTAATAACTGTAAGATATCAGTCCTTTCATGGAATTTCCAAACGACTTCCACAGGTGCATTAATGACAGAAGAATGAGTAAAGTGCAGCATGAAACCAATAACCTAAACTGTTACCTCTAATTAACCTTCATATTCGGTGTCTATTTCAATATCTAGCGTATCTTCATCAATTCTGACATATAAAATATTGGGACGACAGCAAACCTGACAATCTTCTACATAATTTTGCTGCATTCCTGCACTAAAATCAATAAAAGTTGTGTTTTCTTCCCCACAATAAGCACAATAAAATTCTGCGGTGTTTTGCATTTTTCCTTACCTCTGCATGGTTATCATTTCTGCACTAGACCGAAAATGACCCATTGCTTCAGTCAAATGCTTTATTAGTGTAGACTGTGGTAAGGGTCCTTGCAAGTGATTCCAAGGTAAAATTTGCTCAGTTGACCAATTACTATAAACATAAAAATCTAAATCGGGAACTTTTCCCTTTAATTCCTTAAAAGCTCGTTTATAACTTCCCAAAGAATCACCAAAACCACGAGTTAATTCTAACAGATAAGAGAGTCGGCGATCGCCTCTAGATAACAAAGCCTGAATCACAGACCAATTATAACTTTCTGGGCGAAAATCTATACCTTGGGGTTTTAACTGTTTTTGTAATAACTTTAACCGCTTCTCAGCTTCCTTATTTACCCCAAACCACTGAAAAGGAGTATGGGACTTAGGAACAAATGTACTACATCCTAGAGTTAACCGCAAACCAGGAGCAGCTTTTTTAACATCCTTCATCATTGTCACCGTAGCATCTAAATCTTCCGATTCTTCCCCAGGAATACCCACCATCCCATATAATTTTAAACTTGATAAACCCCCAGCTTTCGCATTAATTCCCGCTTGAATAATTTCCTCATTTCCTAATTTTTTATTAATAATTTCCCGCAGTTTTTCTGAACCACTTTCCACCGCAATAGTCAAAGAACGAGTATCACGTTTTGCCAAAGTTGCAGCTAACTTTTCCGTTACCGTATTCGTCCTTACCGAAGCAACACTCAATCTAACATCATCATATTTTGGACGACTAATATAATCTAATAAATCAGAAAATTCAGGATGTTGAGTAACGGAAGCACCCAACAAACCCAGACGGTTAGTAACTTTTAAACCCTGTTCGATAGCGGGAATTAAAGAATTTTCCAAACTCGCAGTTCTAAAAGGTAAAGTTAAATAACTCGCTAAACAAAAGCGGCACATTTCAGGACAACTCCGCACCACTTCCACCATAAAAATATTTTCCCAAGCTGATTTTTCTGTAACAACAGTAGAAGCAGAAAGAGTATTTCCTCGGTAAGTTTGCTTTTGAATAACCGCTGGAATATCGCTATCAATAGGATTTATAGATTTGATTTCTCCATCATCACTAACATATTCAACTGCATATAAACTAGGAATATAAATACCCGGAACTTGCGCTAAACGTCTTAATTTTACTTCCCTTTGGGCATTTCTCACTTCTTTATAAGCATCAATAAAATTACCTAACAAAAATTCCCCATCACCCAACAAAATCACATCAAAAAAATCTGCAAAAGGTTCAGGGTTAGCAGTCAAAACCGGACCACCACCAAACACCAAAGGATGATTTTCTGTTCTTTCATTAGCACGCAAAGGAATTTCTAAAGATTCCAAAAGATTGAAAATATTCACATAATCTAATTCCCAAGAAACAGAAAAACCTAATATTTCTGGATTTCTCGGAAGCGGTTCTTGAATATCAGTAAATAAACGACTCACCTGTAAATCATCACGCATTGCTAAAGTTGCCCAAACCACCTGATACCCAAGACTGGTAATACCCACAGTATACTCATTTGGGAAAGCGAAAATTAAAGGAATAGCATCAGTTTGGGGAGTTGCAGGAGTAAATAACAGACGTTCCGAGTTAAAAACAGATGAAGTCACAGGTTCTGATTAAAAGCAATAAATTTTCTCAATATAATTTTAACTCAAATTAGCTATTATCGGCACATTGATAGAATGCAAAGATAAAAACCGTATTTTTTACCCCTGAATTCTCTTGTATATTATTGATTAGGAGCATCCCAATTTTAACAAAATAAATGCGGTGATACTCAAAAACCTCTTATATCCTCTTACCTTTGCGTTCTTTGCGTTCTTTGCGGTTCAATCATATCAAGTCATGGAAAATTTTATTTCCCTAGATACAATAAAGTTAAACATTTGGGATGCTACCCATTTACTTATATTTAACCTTCAACCAGAGAATAATTAAATTAAAAAACAAAGTCAAACTATTAGCAAGAATAATCGGTAAAGCTCCCAAAATAATCCCATAAATCAACCATAAAAACAAACCACTGATAAAAGTAATTAGCATCACATAAGAAACATCCTTAGCTGACTTAGTTTTCCATGTTTGAAACATCTGCGGTAAAAAAGCAACAGTAGTTAAAGTTGCAGCAGCTAAACCTATAATAGTAATTAAATCCATTTTCTTGAATGGTTAGAATCAAAGTATTATCTTATAATATAGCAGTTTATTTGTTATTTATTTTATCCTTCTGTTTTTTAAGATATTTTTTAGCCCAGTTATAGCGTTTTTCATCTTTATTCAAAAGATAGTTAACCAGTTCTTGACGCTGTTTTTCATCCTTTATCTTTTTCACAATTGACTTCATTTCTGAATCCATATCTAAAGGTTTAGCACCTCGTTTAATAGCTTCATTAAACCAATATTCACCATCTGAATATTGATATCTTTCAAAACAAATAGCACCCATTAATGTATAGGGATGGTGACTATCTGGTTGAAATTTCATTGCTTGACGAGCGCAATTTTCCGCACTCTCTAAGTTATCAATATCTCTAAAAGCACCACCCCTAGTCGTTAATAAAGCTGACTTGAGTTTATTATCAGAAATTTTATTCAGTGGTAAGTCATCTGTTAACTGTAATGCTAAATTAGATTTTTCTGCTTTACGTAAATGACTACTAGCATTCACTAAATTCCACCTGTTACCAGTTCGTTTAAATTCCTGTTGATAAAAATTAGCTTCGATAATGTTATATTGAACAAATATTTTAGCGTAGAAAAAATTATTTTCCTGTAACCAAACAACATCTTGAGGTTCTATTCTCTCACCTTTTTCTAATTTTTGCAAGATATCACATAAAGGATTTTGCAATGAATTATCCTTATATTCTCTAACACCATATTTTGATTTAAGTAACTCAAAGTGTTTTTCTGTCATCAAAATAATAATATCTTGATAATCATTTAATTTTAACCATTCAATTTCTGCATCATTTAATAACTTGAATGATTCTACTTTTGATTTTAGTTTATCTGAATATTTTTCTTTAGCAGTTTTGACAATATCATCATAACCATTATTTTCTAACCATTGAATATTGTCATCTGTGAAAAAATCTAAACTTCCTATTTTTGATTTGAGGAAATCAGCATATTTATCATTGACGATTTTAACTGTATCCAGCAACTTACGCTTTTTCAAATAATTTACATCTTGCTCACCTAAATAATTACCAGAATCAACTTTTTTGAGTATTTTATAAAGATGAGATTTAGGAGAAGTATCTTCAAAATCAGTTGCTTGATATTTAATCTTTAAATCAGCAAAATCTCGCGTTTTTTCCTCTTCCTCAGCAATAGCAATAGTTTCAGTTAATTCTTGTTCTTTCAACCAAGCAATTTCTGTATCAATTAAACTTTCTTGAGATGCCAATTTTTTGAGAATCTGATATAACTGACTACCTACAGATTTACTTTTATATTTAGTAGCTTGATATCTTTCTTTTAACGATGTAAATTCATTTCTTCTTTCTGCTTCTTGTTGTTTAACAAACCCTAAAGTTTCTAAAAGTTGGTTTTCCTGTAACCACTTATATTCAACCTCAGTTAACCTTTCAGCAACATCTATTTTTTTGAGAATAGAATACAATTCACTATCAAGATCAGAATTTCGATATTCACTTGCTTTATATTTAGACTTTAAATTTAAAAATTTCCTAGTTTCTACAGCAAAAATATTGATTTTACTGAAACCATGAGCAATTAACCAATTAGATTCTTTCTCAGTTAAAAAATCACCTGCATTAATCCTAATTAAAATGAAATATAAAGGACTTATCGCCCAATCAATATTATAATTATTAACTTGATACTTATATTTTAAACTATTAAATTCAACTCCTAATTTTATCCGTTCTTTGCTTTTTTGTTTTTGTTCAACTCTAATAAAATTAGCAGTATTTAAAAGTTGCTCTTTCTGTAACCAAATATATTCTAAATCACTCAGTTCCAATCCTAAATCAGCTTTTCTGAGAATGAAATAGAGTGGACTATCAGGAGAAGTATTTTCATAATTACTAGCCTGATATTTTTCTTTTAAAGCCGCAAAATGTTGAGAATTAATTTCATATTCTTGAGTCATAAAATGCACCCTAAAATAAAATAAATATCTTTCACAACCTAAATGCTAGAGAAAGAGTATTCATCATGAATACTCCTTAAAAAATCAACTAAAATTCACCACTAATAACGATTTTTATAGTAATCTAAAATCTGCTTTACCCTTGTTTCCGCATCAGATGTCCAAGAAACAGACAAACCAGCAATTTGACTTTGATAATAGTCAAACTCTGAAGAAGTTTGAGGAATTAAATCTACACTTACCCCTTCCAATTGTCGCAAATGTGCAGCTATTTCTCGATATACCGCCAAAGGTAAATTAGGAAATTCAATGATTTTGTGAGTTTGCTCCATAGAAATAAAATAAAACCGGAAATATCCGGTTATGAAACTTTGTTTTCTGCCATTAATGTAACCGTGTACAAATTAATAACTGTACTCAAATCACAATCAAAACAGTACCACAAAATTTTAAAGAGGTGAATTCATCGCAATTGAATTTCCTACAGAAGCAGTCTTAGATGGATCAGTTTTGGGTTTTGCTCCCACCGCTTTAGCAACCTCAATTCCGTACTGTTCAAACACCACAATTGGATCAGAACCACCATTCATTTCAATTCGTTTTACCAAAACACCATCAGCTAATCTTTGTCCAGCTTGAACATGACGGCTAGTTCTTTCACCAGGTACTTTAATAATCGCTTTGGGTTGTTTACCAATTAAAACCACACCGCTCACATAAACTGCTTCTGCTGTTTCTGGTTTTGGTGGTTCAGGTAGAACAGGTTCTAACTTTTTAGGAGTTACAACTTGAGGTATAACCTTGGGCAGTACCGGTGCTACAGGTGGCTTAGGTTTGGGTAAGGAGGCAATTGTATTACCAGTCCTCACATTTGGTCTTCCTTGGGCTGTACCTTGTGGCTGTCTTGGTGTTCCTAGCTGTATTGGTTGTCTAAGTTGTGGAGGTGTATTTTGATTTCCACCCCTTGTTTGCTGTGTTGATGGTGTTCTAATTTGCTCCACAGGCAAAGGTGGAGGTATAGGTACTGGTTTTGGATTCAGAGAAGGAATAGACCTTGGAGAAATCACAATTTCCCCAAAAGGATCATTTCTTCCTTGTCTTATTTCCTTAACACGCACCTCTGGCTTAGTGGGTTCAGTTAAGCCGGGATTTTTGGGAGCAAAAACAGAACCAACTGTGGGAACAACTTCAGGAGTAGATCCAGGAGATGATCCGTCAGTGGATGGTTTTGTCGCTGTTGTTGTATCCTGGTTAGCTGGAGGATTTTGTGATGTGTCCTTAGGTGTCGGTGGAATAGTTCCAGTGTCTCCTATCGTACATCCGGCGATCGCCAGACTGAAAATAGCCGCAACTGCAATTTTAGAATTTATGCCCATTAGCTCTTCTCGATAGCTATAGGAAAGTTTGTTTATGAAATTAACACGCCTGAACCACATAATTAAATATTCCAGGCAAAGTCTGTCTTCTTTATAACCTAAATTCTTACTTTGCGCTGGTTATTTTTAACACTTTCAGATGTAGTAACTAGCTAGTCACTAACCAAAAATTTTAGTTTTAGTGATCTCCAGCATTCATAATCTGTTTTAACAAACTCAGTCCTTTTTTCACCTGGCGAGAAACCGTCACTACACTAATTCCTAAATGTTCTGCAACTTGCTTCTGAGTTAAATCCTGTAAAAACACACATTCGAGAACTTCACGAGTCCGATTTTCTAGCTGTACCAGCGCTTGTTGTAATCTGATTTGATCCTCTTGCGCCAACTGGAAACTACGATAACTAGGATCAGGAACTAATTCACCCAAACTGGTAGCACCCTCTTCACAATCTTGAATAGGTACATCTAAGCTGAGAGGAGAACGGTTAACCCATGCTAATTTAACTTCCTGCCATTCACTGTGGGGAATTCCCAGAGCTTCCGCTATTTCTGCGTCTGAAGGTTGGCGGTTATGTTGTTCCCGTAGAGAACGGCTAATACCGATAGCTTGTTGTTGTAAGGCTAACCAGCGGCGAGGAATTCGCATAGTTACACCTTTATCTCTCAAATAGTGCTGAATTTCGCCCCGAATATAGGGAATAGCATAGGAACTAAAAGCATTACCCTTAGAAAGCTCAAACTTCTCAATAGCTCTAATTAGTCCCATACAACCGACCTGAAGTAAGTCTTCTTGACTTTCTTGACATTGGTTACTCCAGTAATGAACTTCTTTTCTCACAAGTCCATAATTTAGCTTCACCAATTGATTGCGAATACGTTCTGAAGGACTTTGTTCGTATTCCCGCAAAAGTTGGTAAATTTCATGTTTTAGTTCGGTTGTGGCTGTAGTATTCATAGCACATTGAGGTTGTGAAGTGGTATTTTTTTTAATCGCTTTTTAATTTAGGTCCCGTCATCTTGGGAAAAATCATCAGACTGTTTACAACTAACTCATAAACTTGTAAACAATGTTTGTAGACAGTGTGCGAGAAAGTCTGGAGGATGAAATCAAAAATACTTAGGCCTTCCCAAAGATGATGTTGTGAGTTTTTAATTAGTTGGACTTGAGTAGAACTTAGAACTGTGTCGCTTATTAAACAGCTAACCTAGAATCAAAGTATACAATTAAAGCACCAATGTCAAACCGAAATCGTACCTAAATTTAGCAAGTTCCCAAAATTAATATAAGATATACCTATAAGTATCTACTCCTTAGATACAATTTAATTTTCGCTGAGAAACAGCTATCAATTAGTAAGGTCACGTAAGTAAATCTCTAAACTTCACTTATTCTTAACACAAGTAGTTAAATATCAGTCAATTTACTGATGAGAATATACAGAAACTTCACACAAGAATAAAAAAACGATGAAATTTATAGTCATAAAAAAAACCCACTGACCCGTAGACATAACAGGACAGTTAGGTTAATTTTTGTTAATTAAGTATTTGTTAATTAAGGGTTGCTATTCCCGTAGCTTACCCAAATTTCTGGATTAGGCGCGATTTGTTTGTACACGACCATAGAATAAACCACGAACTTTCACCTCTTTAGGTTCACCAGCGCCCAAATCGGTATCAGAAGGCTGTTCACTGACAAAAGTACCAGCAATTTCTCCAGTAACACTATCAACTTTAGCTACTTGTAAAGAAATCTTACCGTTAAGAATATCCGCACGTTTAACATTGGCGCGAACTAATTCTTCATCGTCAGCTTGAGCAGGTAAAGCTACCGCATTATCATAACCGCTAACAATACCACGACCTTTGGGATCTAAGAAAGCAGCACCACGATAGGAAGGAACTTTAAAAGAACCTTCAAAGTCAGTGGAAGTGTTAATACTGGTCGAATTAGGCTGTGTTTGTGCCACCAAATTTTTGATAGTAAACAAGAAAGGAACTGACTCACCACCAGGTAACTTCACGGTGATAGCTTGGAAGTCCAGACCATCTTGTTCCACAAAAGTCAGACTCTTATCTGGGTTAATTTTCAAATCACCTTGTACTTGGTCAATAGTAGAAGTGTAGCGAGTTAACAACTTACCAGCTACAAACTCAGCTTCTTGTCTCTTATTAGCAGGTTCTTCTTTAACAAAGTAATTGGTTGGTTCTAAGCAAAGTTCTGTAATGCTATAGGAAAGACTATCATCTAAAGCAATAGAACCCCGGCTAGTTTCTGCCAATTGAGGACACTTGTTAGCCAAACCAGTACCTCTAATTTGTTCATAGGTGAGTAAATCTTTGCCGTTGGAAGCGGGCGCTTCACTACAAGCAGTTATTAGTCCCAAACACAAAGCTAAAAAAGCAACTATTAAAGCGCGATACCTCATGGTCAACCTCAATGTCATTAATATCTAAATTGTCAAAATACTCTACTAAATGTAATTAAACGCATTTTTTCCAGGATGGAAGTTTTAGCTGGTTAAGCGTTCAACCAAAATTAAAACTTTGGTAACACTGAGCAGAGTTTGGCTAAATTGGTGAGTAGGCCATAACACAGAAACGCCTCAAGGTATCCTGTACTGAACAAGAAGTGGGCTATACTTCGTGGATTGCTTTTGCATCAACAAAACAAAAGCGGCTTTACTCAAGTCTTTTATATTATGTATGTATTGCCAGTACACACAACTGGGACAAAAAGCTAACTGATGTTAACCATAGCCAGTTTTTGTTTCCCGCTTGATTCTGAAAGTGTTGGAACTATCAAGTGAACAGGCTGATACGGCCAACCTGACCGCTTCTTAACCTCAATCAATGACAGCATTTACATCTAGAGTCACACTCAAAACCACACTTATCACATTTGAACACCCTTTGAGATAATGACAGAGATAATTTTTTCTCAACACAGCTACAGCGGGTTCTACTACTGGGATCAAATCTATCCACTACAACTAAACTTACTCCCACATAGTTGAATTTTATCTTGAATCTGTCTGTTAAACTCACAAAAACCTATCTCGCTTACATCCTACTCACCACAACTTATATGAATATTAATCCTGATAATTCATCTGATCAGAATTTGTCTGTGCAGTTGCAATCTGTTAAAATTGCCATCCAGGATGCTACTCAAACTTGTCAAGGAAATGTAATATTACTATTAGCTTTGCTCAGGCAGTTAGAAAATTTACATAGAGAAATTCGGGATGGAGTTTTTCAGGAAAGTTTGCCTGATAATCGTCAAAGACTCTATGCTTTACTCAAAGATATTGAATCTCAAGGTGGTTGGCCTTATATTGAACGGATGCGGCTACAGGCATTCTTAGCCAATTTGTCAGATGAAATTGAAAATAAATAATAGGGTATAAAAAATACCAGTATATAGGAATTTGCCATACTGATAATTATTTACTGGTTTTCCGTCATCTTCATTTGACTAGGGACTAGCATAGAAACTAATGAGGGGTATGATCCGTTACCAAAAATTATTTAAACCTGTTAAATTATCAAGGATTTTAAAATTTTTGCTAGAAAAACTAAATTTAGCACTTGATCCTATAAGAATTAGACTGCAACCACAGAGGGGTTTTAATGGCAGGTATCATCTCAGTTTCCCGTAAAGATTTAGCCAAACGTCGTCAAAAGCTACGTCAGCAAAGACGGATTAAAATTATTCAAACTATCTGGAGAACATTAGCCGCTTCGGGTATGGCAGGTGGACTACTGTGGTTAACTGTCCAACCGATTTGGGTACTGAGGACTCCTACCCAAGTAGTCATGACATCAAACAATCAAATACTATCCTCACAAACAATTGAATCACTTTTGGCTCTTTCCTATCCCCAGTCTCTCTGGCGAATTGAACCAGCTAGTATTGCCGAAACATTGAAACAACAGCCAGCAATATCACAGGTAAATGTCAGCCGTCGTCTGTTTCCCCCAGGGCTAATTATCGAAGTTCATGAGAGATTACCAGTAGCAATTAGTCAAATAGCACCCACACCAAATATTAATAAATGTCAAACTCAGTCCCCAACCTCAGCAAATTCTGAAACACAACCCAAAAATTCATGTTTAAAAAATCCCAAAACTCAGAACAAACAAAATCAGGTTAATTTATTAGACGCTAATGGAGCTTTGATCCCCTGGGAAAAATACACTGCGCTTAATCCTAATGGTAAATTACCTAGCTTGAAAGTAGTTGGTGTCCCAGAACAATATCGTGCCTACTGGAATCAACTTTACCAAGCTGTTAGTCAGAGTTCTGTTCAAGTTACAGAAATTGATTGCCAAAATCCCAGCAATATTATTTTGAAAACTGAACTCGGTCCTGTACACCTTGGTGTTCCTACTCAATTAGCAGAAAAATTTCATGTATTAGAGCAAATTCAACAAGCACCGTCAAAACCAGATTCTAAACAAATAGGCTATATTGATATAAAAAATCCTAATTCTTTGTTGTTACATATTAATTAATTGCTCTAATTGCTCAAAATTGCTCCAATTGCTGTTATTTAGCTGAAAAACATCAGTATTACTTTACGGCTGACCTGAATCAGAAAGTAGTCAACACAAAACGAAAATTGAGGATTTCTATGTAGTGATGGCAAATAAGTTTACAAGCTATATTCAACTTAGTGCTAAAACAATCGTGATTTTTTGCGTCTAAAACCATAGTTTAATATTTTAAATTTTAAAATAAACTTAGACTCACAAGCGTAAGTTTGGTGAATCAGTCTTGTTTTTGTGTCAGCAATCTGAGAAAATTCTGTGGAAAAGACTCAGCTTGATTCTGAAACTAACAATATCTCTAATCAAGAAATTTGCTAGTGTTTAGACTATCTTAGACAACATTACATATAGTTGTTTCTATTGATTACTGTGACTATCTGCCGAAAGTTGTCAGTTAATGATGTTTGTTTCTACTCCATCAAATTGTCTCACAACTATCCAAAGATACGTCAATTTAAGTATTTTAAAAAATAAGAACAGAAAAACTATACAAATAGTAACTCAGAATTTATGTCAGAAATATGGAAAAAGGAACTGATGAGACTGTAAAATTAACTACTAACGAATATTTAATTGCTAACATCAGAATCAGGAGGAACTATAGGATAATAGGAACATTGACATACGGAGATAAATTAGGAACATAGGATGGTAAATATTAGTATTTTAGCTCCTAAAATCGGCTACACAAGTCAACTTGCCTGTAGAGTAGATATACTTTTTAAGAATTAGAGTTGTGACTTCCCTGTGGGTGACACACTAAAATATAAGTTTTTAGTTTATGCCACGTTCCACTATCTCCAGCCGAATTGCTCAGGTTAAGCAGTGTTGATAAAAATAAAAGGCAGTACCATAAATAGTTATAATTTCTAACTTAACTATAGTGGACTCTGAAGTGAACAACACCAAAAACTCGTTTATCTATCTTTCATAAATCCGATGACACTTGATAATTACCAAGAGCTTATCTATCAAAACACCCAATCAGTAGGACAGCAAGGACTATCTGTAGCGGTTAATTCCCATAATCCTTTCAGTAGTTCCTCTTTAAACTTTGGACAAAATCACGATAAAAAGATGCCTGAACCCAGTCTTATTGGTGAAATTGTACCCGGCCGAGTTGCCAATATTAAAGTTATTGGTGTCGGTGGTGGTGGTGGCAATGCTGTTAACCGCATGATCGAATCAGATGTCTCTGGTGTGGAGTTTTGGTCAATAAATACCGATGCCCAAGCTCTCACCTTAGCTGGCGCTCCCAGTCGGTTACAAATTGGACAAAAGTTAACTAGGGGTTTGGGTGCAGGTGGTAATCCTGCGATTGGCCAAAAGGCGGCGGAAGAATCCCGTGATGAAATTGCTACCGCTTTAGAAGGGGCAGACTTAGTATTTATTACCGCTGGTATGGGTGGTGGCACAGGTACGGGGGCTGCGCCAATTGTGGCGGAAGTGGCTAAGGAAATGGGCGCTTTGACAGTGGGTGTCGTTACCAGGCCATTTGTGTTTGAAGGTAGAAGAAGAACTACCCAAGCAGAACAAGGTATTGAAGGTTTAAAAAGTCGGGTAGATACCCTCATTATTATTCCTAATAATAAGTTATTAGAGGTAATACCAGAACAAACCCCTGTACAGGAAGCATTTCGTTATGCTGATGATGTTTTACGTCAAGGTGTACAAGGTATTTCTGATATTATTACTATTCCTGGGTTGGTGAATGTTGACTTTGCTGATGTTAGGGCTGTTATGGCAGATGCGGGATCTGCCCTAATGGGTATTGGTGTCAGTTCTGGTAAGTCAAGGGCAAGGGAAGCGGCAATTTCGGCTATTTCTTCACCATTATTAGAATGTTCTATTGAAGGTGCTAGGGGTGTTGTATTTAATATCACTGGTGGTAGTGATCTGACTCTCCATGAGGTAAATGCAGCAGCAGAGACAATTTATGAGGTAGTTGATCCCAACGCTAACATCATTTTTGGTGCGGTGATTGATGATAGGTTACAGGGAGAAGTGAGAATTACAGTAATTGCCACTGGATTTACAGGAGAAATCCAAACAGCAGCACAACAAACTACTAATACTCCCAGAGTAGTAGCTACACCGACTAAGCGAACTGGAACACAACCAGGGATGATTCAACCGAATGTTAATCAACCTAGTCAAGCTAGTCCAACACCAGAACCCAAGGAAAAACCCATTTTAGATATTCCTGATTTTCTACAACGGCGACGCACTCCACCCAAAAATTAAGTAATTGTAGATTTGAAATTTTAGATTAAATTTGCAGTCTTAGTTTTAGCTAAGTTCTGAACACAATTTCTTAGTTTTAGGAGAGTTGGATGAGAACGATTTTTCCTTTCAGCAGGAATAAAATGCAAGGTTTTTTAGTTCCCATCTCATAAAAACTTGCACTTTTTAAATTTCCAACAGCCTCAAATTCTTTACCTGTAATGTTTTCGCATTGATTCAGCAAGCACTATCTAGGGGTTATTGAAAAGGTCTTTTCGTGAAGTCAGGGAATAGGGAACAGGGAACAGAGAACAGTTTCAATTATCTGTTAACTGTTAACTGTTAACTGTCACCTGTCAACTGTCAACTGTCACCTGTCACCTGTCAATTTCTTTCTAGCCATTTAATAACTTGAGCAGCGATTTGAGTACCATCTAAGCGATCAATTTCTCTAACGCCTGTAGGACTGGTAACATTCACTTCCGTTAGATAACCACCAATGACATCAATACCAACAAAAATTAACCCATCTTGACGTAGTTTTTCTGCCAAAACATTGCAAATTTCCTGCTCTCTAGGGGTAATTTCTGTTTTTGCCACTGTACCACCGGTAGCCATATTATTGCGAAAATCACCACTACTAGAAAGGCGGTTGAGCGCACCAATTGGTTCACCATTGAGGAGAATAATTCGTTTGTCTCCGGCTTTAGCTTCTGGTAAATATTGCTGTACCATCACAGGTACTTTACCCTGAAGTGTACTTAACTCAACAATAGAATTAAAATTGCGATCGCCAGATTGCAAAAATAAGATCCCCTCCCCAGCTTTATTCCCCAGAGGTTTAAGAATGGTTGCACCTTGAGCTTCCACAAATTCACGAATCACTTGTTTATCAGCGCTAACTATGGTTTTGGGAATACATTCAATAAACTGGAGAGCATACATTTTTTCATTTGCTTTCCTAATTCCATTGGGGTTATTAATCACCAACGTTTTAGTTTGATCAATGTAGTCCAAAATATAAGTAGCGTAGAGGTAAGAATCGTTAACTGGTGGATCTGTCCGCATAAATACAGCATCCATAGATTCCAACTCTGCAAAAATGCTTGTACTTAACTTATACCAGGGATTTGCTGCTACCCAACGGCCTTGGGATAACTCCACAGGTATCATTTCTACCCGTTTGAGTATAGCCCAGGCTTTGCTATCCACAACATTTAACCAGTTAGCCTGAGTGATCCACACCTCATGTCCAAGAATTTGTGCAGCTTCCATCAATGCAACACTGGTATCATGACATGGATCAAGCTGATGGATGGGATCAATAATAAAAGCCAGTTTCACCCTTTCTACCTCAATGCTCAAGAATTTAATTTTTATCCCTTGTAACCAGAAAAAACACCATGAAAACAGTTGTTGTTATTTCTTGGAAGTGGTTGACCACTTGTTAGGCAATTCTCCGGGGAGAGGATCATCTCAAAAAGAACCAAGTAAGTCGGCTTGAAAAAAAACGAGGTGTGTTACAAGATGTAAAATTCCTCAAAGTCTCTTCACTATTGCCTTTTGCCTTTTGCCTCTTGCCTTGCCTCAACGATAAATTTCAACGCCTACCTACTTATATGAAATTTTGCCTAGACTTTATTACCTGTAAGAAGCGCGTCTAGTTTACCTTGACGTTCTAGGGCATAAATATCATCACAACCGCCAATGTGATCATCATTAATGAAAATTTGAGGTAGAGAACGTTTGCCATTTGCTCTTTGAGCCATTTTATTTCTTGCTACTTCATCGCCGTCAATGTTGTATTCAAGGAAATCAATTCCTTTATTTAATAAAAGGTTTTTTGCACGGATACAAAATGGGCAAGTAGTCCAAGTGTAAATTTCTACTTTTGCAGTCATAACATCCTCAAGTTGAGCAAATACTTTTCAATTTTAGCTTAAACAGCAAAAAGCCTCTCACTGCAATGGCAGAAGTGAAGAGGCGAAAATGGCAGGGTACACCCTACACCGAGTCTTAACCGCAATCTACGGCATATTCTATCAGTTCGGATAAACGCATTCGTAAGGTTTCTAAACCTAAGCGTTGACTGGCAGAGATGAACACGGCCAAGGGAAACTCTTCCCGTGCTAAAGCCAAAGTTTCACTATCCACTTGATCAATTTTGTTGAACACAACCAACGCTGGTCCAGGGGTAATTGGCATTTGTGCCAAAATATCCCGTACTGCTCGAATATGACTCAACCAGGCAGGATGGGATAAATCTACTAAATGTAGTAGGGCATCCGCTTCTGTGACTTCCTCCAAAGTGGCTCGGAAAGCATCCATTAAAGAAGCAGGTAATTCGTGAATAAACCCTACAGTATCCGTGATCAGGGTTTCCTGGGGTTCATTGGTATCTGCATGGGGAATAATCAGACGACGGGTAGTAGGATCAAGGGTGGCAAATAATTGATCTGCTGTGTAAACTTCGGCGTTAGTCAAAGCATTGAGCAGGGTAGACTTGCCAGCGTTGGTATAACCCACTAAAGCCACTGAGGGTACTTCCCGATGCTGTCGTCGTTGCCGTAAACGACAACGATGGGCTTGTAGCTGGTTTACTTCTTGTTGTAGTCGAGAAATTCGCCGTTGAATTGCCCGTCTTTCGGTTTCTAGCTTGGTTTCACCAGGTCCGCGAGTCCCTATACCGCCCCCTAGTCTGGACATGGCACGGCCTCGACCGGTGAGTCGTGGCAGCATATATTCTAACTGTGCCAGTTCTACTTGTAATTTACCAGCACCAGATTGAGCGCGTTGGGCAAAGATATCTAATATTACTTCTGTGCGATCTACGACTCTCACACCTATTTGCGCTTCTAGGTTGCGGGCTTGAGCAGGGGAAAGATCCCGATCAAAGACTACTAGGTTAGCTCCCAAGGTTTGGGCTGTGAGGGCGACTTCTTGTACTTTACCTTCACCGATGACGGTTTGGGGATGGATGCGGGATCGTTTCTGTTGTAGTGTCTGCAAGACATCACCGCCGGCAGTGTCTACTAACCTTGCTAGTTCGGCGATGGTGTCTTGGAATTGCTGAGGTGTCATGTCGTTGGTTTGTACTCCAACTATGACTACCCGATCATGATCCGCGTCTACTTCTTGGGCGATGTATTCCCGTTGAAATTCCTCTTCTAGACTTTCTACTAGATCGAGAAAGTCCTGATCGGCGATCGCCTCTAAACTTAAAGGTGGTGATACGTGGGCATATAAAGCCGAGTCTGGGGTAATAATTCCCAATGACTGGGTTAAAACTAATTGTTTGCTGTTAGCTACTAAGTGAGCTAAATAGGCTTCTTTGACGTAACCAGTTGCACCCCCACCTCGGCGAGTAAATCCTGTACCCGTAATATTCAGCACTACTAAAGCATCTAATCTTTGTAATGCCATTGCTGTTAGTGCTGCCTCGTTGGGTGCTTCTGGCTTGAGATGGGTAGCTATACAACGAATCCCACTCAGACGTTCTGCACCATAACGAGGTAGTTCTAAGGGTGGTATTTGGGTTTGACGCGGCGTGCCTACCCCCACCCGGATTACTTGTCCGCGACGGTTGAGATAGGCACATACTGGCTGATTTAATTCCGTGCTAATTGCTGCCAGTCGTTGAGCGAACTCCGGTGTTGTGATGCGATCGCTCGATATACGCTGGTGGTACAGCCGCTGTAGTTGCTTTAGCTGGCTGGACTTTAAACCTTGGAGATTTCCGAAGATAGTCTCTATAGGCACTTATGACCAGTAACCTGGCCCCCCCGAATAGTTAGTTATATACAGCATATTGCAGATCAATGAGGTACAGAATCAACATTTAAACCTACACAGAAAATCAGTTTCACTTCTGAATCCTGTACGGGCAAACGGCCGTTCGCCCCTACTTCTGACTTCTGCTGTATGTTGATCTTAACCTATCACACGGGAAGCGTATTTGTCAGTTGGTGGATGGTGGGAAATTTGAGATTGTCCCAAATAACTATTACTAGATTCTTCTTCCTCTAAATGTGGAATTGAATTTAATTTCAAAACATTTAAAGATTTCCAATCAAAAAAATCTTGGCAGCGATGGATAAAATAGTCAATTACAAAAGGTTGAGCAATAAACACTAAACTCACAGGAATGTTGTCTCTAAAACTTTCTCGCAATTTATTGAGGTGATCTAAAATTGGCGGTACACTGCTCAAATTACTAGAATATGCTTCTGTAATTTCCCCAAATGTATTTTTTTCATATTTATACAGTGAATGTTCTAAACCATGAATCAATAAGATATCAAATTGCTTATTTTTATACAGGTTTAAAACTCGACTGTATAGAGCATTAATTGGTTCTACAAGATGCAGTATTTCTAGTTTTTTTTCTGGGATATCACGAATAATTCGCAAAAAGACTTTTTCAACTTCTATAGATGTACATTCAACAAAAAATAAGCCAAACTCGTTTATGCTTTTTCTCTTCAGAGCATTTATTAAAGTTTGATATTCTTCATATTCTTCAGGTGGTAAGTCTTGATCCCAGTCAATATATTGTGAATTCATGGGAGATTTTCTAGAGCTTCTTTAAATTCTTGTATGCCTTGAATCAGAGGGTGGATATCATACCAACGTTGCATTTCCCCATCTTCATCCAAATAGCGATATTCTAAAAGACAGCGATTGAACATCAAACTCCGATATTGATCATCGTTGATAATTCGCTTAGAACGTGAGACTTCTGCCAGTAGAATCCATTGTTGATTTTCTACTGCACGTCTGTATGTATCCCTGGCCTGAGTGATGGCGCGTCGAACTGCTCTTTCGGAAATTGGTAAATCTTGAGTGCGTCCTATGGCATCCTGAGTTAACAATAGCAGATTTCTCACATGACCTCCACTCATTAAACAAAGTCTTTCTAATGTTTCTGGAGTGTCAAATATTTCGGTTTCTATGGATTTATCTGGTGCAAACTGTCTAATTCTCCTAGCAATTACCTCTTTAACTTTACTTATCCCTGGTTGATAAATTTCACCATGAGGAGTTTTAACCATTACCATAGGCAAAATTTGGGGATCACCATATATATCTCGTAAATCGGTAGCTCTGGTAGAATAAACCATAGCAATGGGAACTGTATAAATTAAATGACAATCTAAGGCTTTTAACTGTTCACAACGATCTAAAAACACCTCTTCATAGTTAGTTCTTTCTCCATCTTTTACTAATACCATCCGGTCTAAATTATCAATAATTACTGCTAACTGATTTCTATTGGCTGGCAGTCGCTTTTTGACATCAGCGATAAATTCATTTAAAACTTTAATTAATGTAACGGTGTGAGGATTGACTTTATCACGAATTTGTTGTCTTAATTCCGGTACTGCTCTTAAATTTGCTGTTAATTTGGCAAACTGACAAATTTGCATTTCTACATTCATGTTTTCAATTTGAATTTCTGTCAGTGCTAAATCTTTTAAATCTTGCCAACGTTCTTTGAGCCAATTTAGTACCGGTTGAGGATCACCTATTGTTTTTAGGTCTTGTAATAACCTCCTGGTACAGGCTAATAAAATATCTGTATATTGGGCATCTTCAGAATCTATATCTTCTTCATCGGCGGCAAAATAAACGACATAAAATTTTCTGGCTTCCAAATAATCTTTTAATCTTAATAATTCTGTAGATTTACCTGCACCACGATGGCCGGAGTATAATTGACAGGTATTTTGATTTGCTAATTGAATTCTATTTCCCAATTCTTCTAAAATATCTGCGTCTCCCCTGACATCTTGACAGTCTACATAGTTGGGATCTCCTGCGGGTAGGGGCTGAAATGGATTAAAAGCATTATATAGTTTTTTTAGTAGTTCAGAATTACTGGACATAAGTAAATAACCTGGTTTGTTTCGGGTAAATAATATACTAATTCCTGTATAATGCCTACTGGCTGATACCCCCTATTAGCTATCGTGTAGGGTGCAGGGTGTGGGGTGTGGGGTTTTTACCTTTTATTTACCTATCCTACGCAAACTTTATTTTTTCATTTTTTTGGGTAATTCCTATTACTAATTCATGCCTTTTTTAATTAGTTCCTGAAAGCGTATATCTTCACGAATATCAACAAAATCTAAATCAGCGGCTGCCATTTTGGCAAATTCTCTAGGTTTGAGATTAATTGCTTGCTCTAAATTTTTGAGAGCTTGTTCTGTGTTACCTTGTGCGGCATAACAACAGGCTTTGTTATACCAAGCGTAATGATCATCTACTTTAATTTTTAATGCCTGATCATAAGAATATATTGCTTCTTCAATTCTGCCTAAATCATCTAGTGCATTACCTCGATTATTCCAGGCATAATGATCACGGGGTTGAATTTTTAAGGCTTGATCGTAGGATATAACAGCTTCTTCATTCTGTCCTAATTTTCTCAGAGAAATTCCTCGGTTATACCAAGAATAATGATCATCAGGGTTAATTTTCAATGCCTGGTTGTATGATATTACTGCTTCTTCATACCTGCCTAAGTTGCGTAAGGCAATACCGCGATTATTCCAAGCATAGGAATCTTGAGGATTGAATTTAATCGCTTGATTATATGATAATATCGCTTCTTCATTGCGCCCTAAATTCCTGAGTGCATTACCTCGGTTGTACCAACAGTAAGAATGATTAGGTTGAAATTCTAGAGCTTTTTCATAACAAACAATTGCTTCTTGATCACGTCCTAAATTACGTAAAGCATTGCCCCGATTATGCCAAGCATAATAATCATGGGGCTTAATTTTTATGGCTTGATTGTATGATAATATTGCTTCTTCGTTTCTGCCTAAACTCAATAAAGAATTACCACGGTTATACCAGGTACAATTATCGTTTGGAGTGATTTTTAATTGTTGCTCATAAAATGTAATTGCTGTTTCATATTCATCAGCAGAATATAGTAAGTTACCCAATTCAAATAATAAGTTAGCTTTAGTAGTATCTGTTTGATGCTTGTCTGTGAGTAATTCTTGAATTTCTAGAACTTTCTCGATTTTCTGCTCAGGGGTGAGTGTGAGATATTTTTCATAGTCACCTTCTAAGACAAGACGACGAGATTCTTCAGCAACTAATTCTGGGGTTGTGGGTAATTCATATACTCCTGATCGCCAATCAAAAAAGTCTGGAGCGCGATGGATCAGATAATTTAGAGAAAATGAACGTAGTAAAAATACGAAACAGAAAGGAAAATCATCTCGAAATCTTTCTCTTTGTTGATTGAGATGATTTAAGATTGGTGGAACTTTAGTTAAGTTAATAAATTGACCTTCTGTAATTTCTCCAAAGTTTCTTTTTTCATATTTATATAGTGAATATTCCAAACCTTTAATTATTAAAATATCAGTTTTTTCTTTTTGTAAAAAAGATTCTACTTGCTGATATAGTTTATCAATTGGTTCAACTAAACGTAGAACTTTAATATTTTTGTGGGGCAGATCATGGGGAATTTGATTAATAAAATGATCTGATTCTACAGGATTGCATTGTACAAAGTATAAGCCAAATCCTATTTTTCTATCTAAAGCACAGAGTAAATCTTGATATATTTCTTGTGGATCTGGGGGTAAGTCATCATCCCAGTGACTATAAATAAGTGTCATATAGTTTATATACGTAGATGCTGTTATTTATATATGAAAAGTTATTATTTAATCATACTAAATTATTTTTGTGTTTGAGGTTAAAGGCTGCTGTATTATCAAGATATTTTGATTATTTTGCTGATGGTCAATATCATTAAAATGTAAAATTATCAATGATCAATTTTAATATTATAAATATTAATATTCTAAATGTTAATATTCTAAATGTTAATCTATGAGTATTGTGGCATTTTTAAAAATTTGCAATAAATTGAGGTTTGGGGTTTGGTGAAAAACTCTTCATATATTTTTATTTTTCGAGTGCATCGGTATTATTGCTTGGTAGTATATTCCCTGATAATCTCCATAATTCAGGACTTACGCAGAAGCAGTTATGGAATATTGAACTGCAAAGATCCCAAAGCACGCAAAGGCAAAAGGTTTTAATGAATATGGAGTTAAACGTTGATTGTGCGTAAGTCCTGATGATTTAATTGCTCAGAATTATAATTTGATGATAATTTTTCTAACCTTCGTCCTCCTCAGTCATACCAGGATTAATTAACGTAATATCGTATTCACTAGCATCTGTTTGTTCTGTTGGTTGAGAATTTTTTAACAGATAATAAATAGCTCGGACATGAGGACCAAATATGATTTCGTCTTCATTTTTGAGGTCATGGGCGGCTGTTTTGCGTCCGTTGATCATCAAACCATTGGAGCTAGGTTTTCCTTTGGGATCGCCGTCAACAATGCGGTAATAGAAACCTGGGGTGTTACTTTTTCGTGGTAATCTAACTAGGGTGGCATGATGACGAGAAACGAATTGAGAAACAAGACGGATATCACATTTTTTATCCCTACCGATAGTATAGACGGGATTATTTAAAGGACGTTCTTTCCTGCCTTGATCGTCTTCAATTATAAGGAGATGGTTTTCACTCAGTTCAGCTGACATTGAAAGATGGTTGTTGTTGTTGTTTAAATTATGGGAACTTTGATTTTCAGATACAAAAATTTGCTTGCTGTTGTTGTTGACCATGTTGCAGATAAATTTTGTGATATTCAATTTAATAAACTCGAAAATTACATATTATTAAATTGGATATAAGTATACTGGTAGGCGTGGCTTTGATTTCAGGTTTTACAACTTTTAGATTTACCTTTGGTCAACGAATCACTACTTAATAGATTTTAGACTTCTGAGCAAAAATAGGTATATTCTGTCAAGAAGTGCTAATTAAGTTCATGATGATAATTCAAGAGTCAGAAGTCAGATTATTTTGATCAATCAATAGATTACCAAATAATGATGGTTTTGATATCTGTGATTTTGCTGACTGCTGACAACTGAATACTTATATTAAATGTTTGCTGTTACTGGCAAGGTATGTGATCACATTTTTCTGTGACTGATAGTGCTGGAACTATCAATTTACCATTGACGGTAATGGTGGATGTTTGGTTTTAAGAATGCTTAATTAGATACTTTTGGCGATCTAATCTATCAAATTTACTTAATTTACCTCCTAGTAATAATTTTAATGCTGATGAGTAAAACTTCGCAATAAGACTGAGTTTGTTACCACACTCACTGAGCTAAAAGCCATGAGTGCAGCAGCACTAGATGGACTAAGAACGAAGTTAAAATTAGGTAGTAAAACCCCAGCGGCTAAGGGAATACCGATAGTGTTGTAAGCAAAAGCCCAGAATAAGTTTTGACGTATTTTCCCAAATGTAGCACGACTAAGTTGAATTGCTGCTACTACATCGCTAAGTGAATCACGCATTAAGATGATTTCGGCGGTTTCCATTGCTACGTCTGTGCCTGAATGTAAGGCTATGCCGACATCTGCCTGAGATAGTGCGGGAGCGTCGTTGATACCGTCCCCTACCATAGCGATGATAGATGGGGTGGTGTTTGCTGATGTTTGTAAATATTGGATGGTGCTGGCTTTTTTGGCTGGGGGGATACCTGCTATGACGTTGGTTTGCTCTAGTCCTAGTTGTTGGGCGATCGCGTTGGCTGCTTCTGCTCTGTCACCACTTAATAACATGACTCGCAAGCCCATATTTTGTAATTGTTCTACTGTAGTTTTAGCTTCTGTTCTCAGGGTGTCACTGACGGCGATGACTCCAACTAAGGTATCTTCTATGGCGATATTAATGACTGTTTTACCTGCTGCGGCTAGGGTTTCTATCTGTGCTTGGGCGGTGTCACTAATTGTAATTCCGTGCCAGTTTAACCATTCTCTATTTCCTAACAGGATAGTTTTGTGATCCACTACGGCGGATACTCCCATTCCTGGTTCGGTGTGAAATTGTTCTGCGTTGGGAATAGATAGGTTTTGTGTTGTGGCTGCTTGGTTGATGGCTGTGGCCAGGGGATGATAAGTACCGCTTTCGACGGCGGCGGCTAGTTGTAAAAGGGCTGATTTTTCTATGTCTGTAAATAATAAATAGTCGGTAATTTGGGGTTTGCCTGTGGTGAGAGTGCCGGTTTTGTCAAAGACGATGGTGTTTAATTTGTGGACTTTTTCTAATACGTCTCCGCCTTTGATCAATAACCCTTGTTCTGCACCTATTCCAGTACCTACTAATATGGCTGTGGGTGTGGCTAGTCCTAATGCACAGGGACAGGCTACTACCATGACGGCGATCGCCAATTTTAAACTTATTAATATTCCTGAGTTGTCTATTTTGTCTATTGTGGCGACTTGCTGGTGTACTCCATGACTGAGCATTTCCATGGTGGTGGTAGAGATGTTAACCTCTGGCCAAATATGAGTTCCCCAGAAGTACCAAAATACAAATGTCAATAAAGAAGCAGTTAAGACAAAGTATGTAAAGTAACCTGCTACTGTATCCGCTAATTTCTGTACTGGTGCTTTTCGAGTTTGGGCAGCTTCTACTAGGGCGACAATTTGGGCTAATGTGGTGTCATTTCCGGTTCTGGTAGCTTGGATGGCGATCGCCCCAGACTGGTTAATTGTACCAGCGGCGACATGATCTCCCGGTTGTTTGATTACTGGTACTGCTTCCCCGGTTAACATGGACTCATCTACAGTAGTTTGTCCATACTTAACTTCTCCATCTACGGGAATTTTATCCCCTGGTAAAACCTGTAACCATTCACCCACTTTCACCTGTTCGGCGGGTATTTCGATCACATTTGCCCCAGCAATGTATTTCTGTGAGTCTGGGTTAATAATTAATTTAGCTATTTGTGGTTGCAGGGCTAATAATTCCCGAAATGCTGATGCGGCTTTACTTCTGGCTTGTTTTTCTAAGGTTCTTCCCAAGAGAATAAACCCTAACATCATCACTGGTTCATCAAAAAAGCATTCCCAACCCATTTGGGGAAATAATAAAGCTATCAAGCTGGCAGTATAAGCGGTGAGTGTTCCCAAACTCACCAAGGTATTCATATTTGGCGCACCCCGTCGCCAACCTAACCAACCGTCTTTAATAATGGGAAGTCCGGGAATAAGTAAGGCTACTGTTGCTAGTCCACAATGAAACCAGATGTTATTTAAAATGGGAAGATGATTACCAAAATGACCAATACCGGAAAATAACAATAATACAAAGGCAATTATTAACTGTCTCAAGGCCTCTTGCATTTCCTGGTGTTGTCTGACTTCTGGATCAAGTCGCTTTTGATCACTTTGGCTGTTAGCTGTGCGAAGTTGAGTAGGAAAACCCGTAGCGGTTAATGTTTGTGCTAATGCTTGTGCGTCTACTGTGCCAACTTCTGCTTCCACAACTGCCACTTCTGTAGCTAGGTTAACACAGATATTTTTCAGGTTGGGGTTTTGGCTGAGTTGTCTTTCTACTGCTTTAACACATCCAGCGCATTTCATACCCCCGACATCTAAAATTATTTTTTCTGTAATTGGGGTATTTTCTGGTATTTTTTGAGTTTCTGGGACAAGTTGCATAAGATGTAGTTAACTTAGCTACGAAAATTTGAATATGTTATTTAATGCCTGACAACAGACATTTCTTTTTTCAGGTTAGGCGAAATCTGCAACTATGACCAACTGTAAATGATATTAAGTTTTTTAATTTATTTGCGACTACGGTTTACATAGATGACATAAATTAATGCTAATGCCTGAAGGGGCATGAAAGCTATGATACTTTTTAAAAGATAGTGGGTTTCTAAGTTGGACATGGCACTAAAATAACCACAGCCAATTAATAGTAAAATTCCCCAGGTAATTTGTTTATTTTTAATGGTGATCATGAAAGTATAGTTTTGATTTACTAGATAATTATTGAAGTTATCAATTCTTGATGATTGGATAGGAAAATTCAGGATGTCCTGAAATTTTTTTTAAAAGTATCCAGACATTTCCGAAATTGTTTTAAATAGTGGCGAATGGATGAATGAAAGGGTTAATTCTCCTGTTTTTGAAAGTAAGTAAATCTGTGTACAGTAATTAATCAAAATCATACACAATCCCATAATTTGTATTTTTTTACTTGTGATTATTTGCCAATAAAATGCTTTTATGGAACTGTTTAAAATAAGTTCCAGTGTTACGTGAACTGCGGTAATGATAAAGCCAAAAAATAACAAAGGTCCAAATAAGTTTTCTGTGATTGCTTGGTGAAAATCTCCTCTAGCTATAGCCATAAAAGAACTTGTCATACCACAGGTTGGACAGGGAATACCTGTAAAGTGTTTAATTGGACAAACTAAAAATTGCAGTTGATAACCTTTGTTATACAAATAAGTACCAAATATAGGGGTACTGGAAAATCCCAATATACCCCAACGGACTAATTTACCATGATATGAAAGCTGATTGTGAGATATTTTAAACACGGATATGACAAAAGATTTAATAACACAACTTTCATTTTAATCAATTCAATCAATATTGATGATTAAAACCAACCTTTTTTATTAGCAATGTAGGTATTCAAAAATTCATCATCGCTTTTTGTCAGATAAATTATACCCTCTGCTAAACCAATTACACCCATGACAAAACCGCCTATTCCGCAGGTGAGAAGTGATACTAAAAGCATGATCACACCTTCTTTAGTGTAACCGAGAATAAACTTATGTACGCCCAAAGCACCCAAAAGAATAGCACATATACCTGCTAAGACTTTTTTGTTGCTGGTATCACTAGGATTGATGTTAGACATGATTACAACTACTCCTAAAAGATATATAGAATTGTTAATCTGTGTCCAAATATAGACGACAAGATTAACTGACTATAAGTTTTTGCCGATAGTTTACGTTGTAATAATAACCTAACACTTACATAGGTTTGTCAATTTTAACAAATTATAAAGAAACTTTTAAGTTGGTGTTGGTGATTACAAAGTATAGGAGAATACAAATTACCTGAATTACTAAAACCAGCCTTGTTTGTTAATAAAGTATGTTTTTACAAATTCTTCGTGATTTTTATTTAGGTAAATCATCCCTTCAATTAAACCTACTAACTGCATTAATATTAATGTGAATCCATAGGTTAAAGAACCACCAACAATGGAAATTACTAACATAATAAAACCTTCGGGAGCATAACCAAGGATAAATTTATGTAGTCCAAAACCACCCATGAGAATGCCACAGTAACCTGCTAAAAGTTGCTTTTTGGCGTAAGATTGATTAACATTTTTCATTTTTTCTACTCCTGAATTTATAGGTTTTTAATTTATTGACTTGGCGTATCTATAGCTGAATTAACCATAATTTCCTATTGTGGAAATATGGAGCAAAATTTAGTGATGATGAATTTATATCAACTAAATACTAGGTAAATTTTTTACCATCTTTGGTATTAAAAAGGCTCAAGTTTATGTATGGGAATATTGCCTACTGGCAGAAATTATCTAAGTTTTAGGTTGGGTTGATGTATTCAGCACCTTGTTAATGAATTTATTGGTGTACCATTTATCAGGATGGTGGTTAATTTTAGTATTTGGCAGCATTAGCTACATCAAATAGTATTTACAGGTAGATACTGTAATTTCCGGACTTTTTGAATTTCCTGGTAACGTGTGAGATATATTGTTTATATAAGTTTTCAGACTGATAGTAAATTGATATGAAACTGTATAGATGATGATTTTAATAACTAAAGGCAATTAAACAGACAGTGATATTAGTGATGTGGTAATTTTTGTTCTGTACAATCTCATATACAATTTACTGAAAACAAAGATACTGACCTGTATTAATCTGAATTAATTAATGGAGATTTAGATCAAAAAAATACAGGCTTTGTCATTGTTTGATAAGTGTAGGATTTGGTCTTTAGGTGTGTTTATTTGATTTAATCAAATGTTATTGATTTTTGCATCCGTAGTTGTCAGTTCTAATTATTGCTGCTGCCTAAAATAAACAAGCTCAATAGTGTGCCACTATTCCAGAGACTGTGAAGGAGCATGGGGGCGAGGAGGTTACGCGATCGCGTGTAAACTATTCCTAAGATCATGCCTAATGCTGTGAGTGGTAATATTTCCGATAAGCTGAGGTGAGCTATGGCAAATATTAAACTGCTGAGGAGAATAGACACTGAAACGGGAACATAGCGAGTTAAGGAGGGTAATAAGAAACCTCGAAAGAGGAATTCTTCAAAAAATGGTGCAGCTATGGCGGCGGTAAAGAAGAACATTAATAAGGCGATGTTGTCTTTACTTTCTAAGACTAACTGTAACAGTGGGTTACTACCACCTTGTCCTTGCCAGAGTTTTTGATTTACTAGGGATACTATGACTACTATGGGTAAAGCTGTACAGTAACCGCCTATTCCCCAGAGTAACCATTTGCTGAAAAGACGGAATTTAAACCAGTCTTCTGGGAGGGGAAAATAACGCTTGATGGAAAAATACAGGACTAGGAAAGCTCCTAAAGCTACCATCGTATAACTGACTAAGACGGAAAATGCTTGAATACGAGCATTGTCTGAAGACTTGGGAAGGGGAATAAAACTAAGTATTTCGGGTATAAATACTTGTCCCATTAATAAAAATCCTAGTACAAATACTTGGATGATGACATCTGCATTCCAGGGAGTTGTCCAAGGTTTATCAGCGTTTGTAGCTAAAATAGATTCTCTACCTTTGAGTAAAAGCTGAATAATGAAACCTACCAAGAGAATGACCCCAATAAATGCTGTTATGCTGGGAATAATGGCAATTATGGCTAATTTCAGGATGGCATCGCTGGCGGTTGCTTGTTGTGAAGTTTGTATATCGCTTAAAGCGTCCTGTCGTTGTTGGAGTTGATATAACTGAGATAAGGCTGTGAAACGAAACCAACCTTCTAAGTTAGTGGTAATGAGTGTTTGAGCGTTGGGTAGTAACTGAGGTGAGTTACTCCAAAGTCCAGTTAAAACATTAGCAGTTGCGGTTAATTCTGATGTTGTGTTTACTTGACTCCAAGTGTTGAGGGCGGCGGCTGTGTCTCCTTGTTGAGTTTGTAAAATGCCCCAGCGCAGGTTTAATTCGTCTTGTAGTTTTTCTAGTTTGCTGATAGTTTTTTCAATTTGTTCCTGTTGTGCTTGGAGTGGGTTTTGATCGGCAATGGGATCATTTAGTAGGGGTTGAGTGGGTGTAGTGGTTGTGATCTGTGGCGATCGCAATTTTTCTAATTGAGCTTCAGTTTGATTTAGGGTGTTCTTAACAGAATCTATAGCTTGTTGATATTGTTTAGAGGCATTTTCTAAAGAATTATCACCTAAAATAGCTCTTTGTAAAGCAATCAAATTTTCATCACTTTGATCCTCTGGTTGCCAAGCTTGGGCTTGAAGGACGATATTGGTTTGATAGAGTTCTAGACGACTTTGGAATTGTGGTTTTTGCCAACTAGCAAACAAAGACGCGCCCGAAAAAATCATTGCTAATATTGTTAGCCCAATTAAAACCAACCGTTTAAATGACATTTATCCACCTTTTACTTACCTGTGGGAGCGTGCGCCCCTTGCAAATTATAAGTTAATTGGCCATCTCTCTGTGTTTAGATTAGCCAGAATAGCCAGACTGTGTTAAATTACTGGCAACTAATTGTACTGTGTTTCTTGAGTGGGTAACTTAACTTGCCTAACTAAAGACTATTCACACATCAATCATTAGCCATCATATTAACCTTGAGGTTAGCCTTGAAATAATAGAGAAGATAACAAAAAAGATTCCGATGGCGATCGCCAGAATTTTAAGTTTTAAGTAACCATAAATTCATTCTCACTTGAGTTTTAAAAATGCACAACAGTTAGTTTGGAAGTGGAATAGTTTGAGTTAATCAGGCAACCAAAATAAACATCCTGAAAAACACAACTACACACAAAAACAATGTTTGATAAAAAAGTCAAGTTTAACATTGTCATCAATCGGCTTTATTTGCTTATCATTGTTTATAGTTGGTAATTTAATTTGGTTACAGAACATCGTCGTAATAGCGAACAATTTTCCAAAAATTATCTAAATGGTTGACGATTTAGATATTAGTCTTTTGCAGTTAGAACAATCGGGAAAAATCAGAGATATAGCAGATCAATGGCTTAAATAAATGCCAATGTTTAGGAAATTTATTAATTATGCATAGCTGAATAAATGATCAGATCCCCGACTTCTTTGATATTCTTGTCAAGAAATTGACAATTTATCGCAGCAGTTGGGGATCTAAATATTAGTAAATTTTTATGTTTATGTATATCGGTGATACGTAAAATATGCTTATTATCAGTAATGAATAATTATACTGTAAGGTTGACAAATCATGGAAAATAACACTTTAAAATCCTGGCATGATCTATTTTTACACTTAAAAGAACAAGGATATCAAATATCAGCAGGTTGGGAAAAATCAATAATTGAACCAAAAAATGATAATTTACCACCCATAGAAGTCATTAACATAGCAGAAAATGATTTGATTGTTAATTATGTAGGAAAAATTGAACTACAAACTCTTAGCAACCAACTTCAACTTACTTCAGAAATCATCAAAAACAATTCTGAATTAGCCAAATATACAGTAGAAAATCCCAGAATTAATATCCAAGAATGGCAAACAGAATCTATTAATTATCAAGTTAGTATCTCTCAAATTAACCCAGAAAACATTATCAAGTTATTTACTAAAAACTTAGTAATTAATTTACCTCAATCAATCCAATTAAAACTTGATTCCTTAGAAAATGCTAATTTGATTTTATCAAAGTCAGAAATTTACTTAGAATTCACTGATAACATTCAAGTAGATTTAAACGATATTTTAAACTTAGACGTTAATATCCAATTACCATCTATCAACATAGAAGAAATATTTAACAGCTTCATTGCGAAAATTTTTGGTAAATCTGAACTTGATATTTCCAATAGTAAACTAAAATTATCAAAAGATAATAACGGTAATCAAATTAACCTCATAGGATTAATCAACAACCAAGAAATTCAATTAACCTTTGGGAGTAGAACAACAGTAAAATATCAACTAACTGATGATCTTGATTTTAGTAGCTTAACCAAAAACATTCCAGTAATTAAAGAATTAAAATTAAAAAATGGAGAACTAATTATTAGTGATAAAAACTATTGTTATACACATAAAAAACTAGGAAGAATTAATATTAACAAAGGATTTAACTTTATTGGTGACATTAAACTAAGTAACTTAAAAACAGAATTTAGTGGTTTTCTCAAAGATCAATTAACAATTGATAAATTAGGTGCTTTAATTAGTTTTGATCCAGGTGGTTTAGTATGTTTAACAGGTAACATTCAACAAGATATTAACTTAATTTCCGTCCAAGAATTTCAAGCCAATTTTACCAACTTACTAATTAGCATCAAAATTAATAAAAACCTAGAACCAAGTTTTAAACTAATTGGTAACTTAGCTGTACAAGGTTATGATTTAACCCAAGAAAATGAACCCACATTATTTTTGAATGGAGCGGTTGCACTTGAACCAGAATCATTAACAGCATCCTTTGCTCAAACCGGGGAAAATGCTTGGTGTAACCCCTATGGTTTAGTGGGAACAGAACTCAGGAATATTTGTTTTCAAGGAGGAGGAACTTATTTACCACCTTACTTTGATAACTTTGGTTTTATTGGTGATTTGAGATGGGATACCATAGACATTGAGGTAGCATTCCTCATGGATACCAATGATCCTGATAAATTAGCATTAATGTTAACCACAAATCAACCAGTTAGTCTAGTAAATTTATGGCAAGGTCCTCTATCTGGTTTTGTATTAAACAAAGTTAATGTTTCCACAGATTTAATTTCTCAAACCTTAGAATTTCTGAATAAATTTTTAGATTTAAGTATAGAATCCATTGATAGAGAAAATGATGGTAAATGTGAACCATTAATTAAAATAGTTCCCTTCGCAACCGAAATCGCTGGACAACCAATTTCTGCAGGATTAGAAATTAACGGTAGAGTCACAGCATGGAATCATCAAGCGAATTTAATTTTACAAAGTGATCAAACATTCCGGGAAATTGCAGGGACATTAAATGTACCAGAAATTGATTTAGGAGTAGTTAAAATCGGCGGAACAGATGATAATTGTTTAGATTTGGCATTAAAGGTAACACCAACTGAAAAATACTTATCAGGTGATGGACAAGTTGAGATTTTTGAGCAAGAAATTGCTAAAGTTGAATTTAAGATTACCCCTACTAATGCTATTTTCAAAGACTTTGATTTGAGTTTTGCTAATTTGATAAGTATTGATGTTGATAATTTGAGTATAGATATAGAAACAGGAATTGGTAGCGGTTCAGGAAAAATTTTAATTTTAGGAAATCAGATAGCCGGTAGTAAATTTTATTTAACCAAAACTGGAATTTCTATTCAGAATACATCATTAAATTTAGCGGGCTTTTTAACACTAGAAATTGAGAATTTAACAATTAACTTAGTCAATAATACAGCTACAGGAAAAGCTGAAATTACTGCTTTTGAGCAATCTTTAGGTACTGGTACTTTAGCATTTGATCATCAAGCTATTACTATTAATCATGTCTCTTGGAATTTAGCAAATATAATCAAAATGGATGTTCCTAGTTTTAGTCTTGATTTAACTGATAAAAGTATAGCTGGAGTGGGTGATGTGAGTATTTTGGGGAGAAAATTCTCTGCGTTAGATATTAGCCTCAATGCTAAAGGTTTTCAATCTGTAGGGGATTTTAATTTTGGGGTTTTAGCTTTTCATGGTGCTACATTAATTCTCAATAAAGCTAAAGATGGTAATATCAATAATTCAGCGATAATTGCCGGTCATGTTAAGTTGTTTGGGTATGATTTTTTCAATGTCAAAGCGAGTGTGAATAGTAGTAGATTAACTCTTTCTAGTAGCTTTAATTTTGGGGGAATTATTATTCTCAAAGGATCTAAAAAACGCAAAAATGCCATTATTACTGTTAAGAAAAATCAGAATGGACGCTATCAAGCGATTATATCTGGGCGTTTTTATTTATTCAACCAAGAGTTAACAGCTATTAATATTAAGGATTTACAAAATCTGAAAAAAGCCACAGAAACATCTAGTTAAATTCATACAGCACATTTTATCTGGGTGAGGTACACAAGGGCGGGCAGGATGCCCACCCCACAAGAGTTTTATAATTAATATTTGTACCTCATGTACCTGAAAACAACAATCCTATTTTTTTAAACTAACCACAGAGACACAGAGGTAGAGAAAGGATTACTATATCCCCGAATTTTAAGAGTAATTGATGATTTATGGACAGGATAAAAAAGAAGTCGGGGATTTATTTGTGATTATCTGCATGATTGATAGTAGCTTTTTTATGTCTATATTCATTTATAGATAAAAATTGCCACTGGGAATTTTCAGCAAGTTCTAATACCCATTGATGGTAAGGAAATAAACTTTCTCGGTGTCCTACACTAATATAAGTGGTGTTAGTTGCTTGTAATTGATGATATAAATTCTGTTCGTTGTTTAAATCTAAAGCACTGGTAGCTTCATCTAAGATGGTAAAACTAGGATGAGAAATTAATATTCTGGCAAAAACTAACCTTTGTTGTTCTCCTAAAGATAATGTATTTTCCCAGTTGACTTCTGTGTTTAAACCTTTAACTCGATTGAGTAAATGCTGTAAATTCACTTTTTCTAAAACTTCTTCTAGTTTGCTATCACTGATGTTTTTATCTGTGTGGGGATAAAGTAATTGTTCGCGCAAAGTACCTAAAATTATGTAAGGACGTTGGGGAAGAAATAGTATTTCTTCTGAGGATGGCCTGACTAAACTACCACTACCAGAATTCCACAAACCAGCAATAGCTCTTAACAATGAACTTTTTCCTCTTCCACTCGGACCAACTATTAATAAACCTTGACCTGATGGGACATTAACTGATAAATCTTCAACAATTACCTTTTCATAATTGGGAGTTTGTAAGGTCAGATGATCAAATTCTATCTTACGTTCTTCTTTGAATTTAATAGTGCTGACATTTTCAGATTTTTTAATTACTTCAGATAAGGTATCGGAAAAGTTAGCTAACCTCTCAACATAACTAGAAAATCTGCCTAAACCACCAAATTCAGCAATTAATGTTCCCAAAGCATTGGCAAAGAAAAAACAACATAAACTAGCTTGGCTAATTTCTCCATAGTCAATTTGATCTTGGATAAATAAGGGTGTGAGAATGAACATAGAGAATAATGTAATAGCTGACTGATATGCTCTATTAAAGATGTCCTGTCCTCGTTCCCAATTCATTCTATGTTCAGCATTTTTGATCACATTATCAAATTTACGTTTAATGAGATTTAGTTCTTCATTTTCTCCCTGAAAAAATGCGATTGACTCAGCATGATTTCTAACATGAGTTAAACAATAATTAAAGTCTGCCTTAAATTCTAATTCTGCTTTATTAATTTCATTGAGTTTTTGAGTTAAATAAATCGCAACTATATTTCCAATTACAGTATATACAACTAAATAAATTGTTATTTGTACAGAAATAGTCCACAATACAATTAAAAAAGTGAACATTTCTAGAACTTTTTCAATGAAAGTTGCGGAAAACCTTAAAGCATTTATGGTAATTGGTTCTAATTCTTGGGCTATACGTTGATCTGGGTTTTTAAGAGTGGAGCGAAGATTTATTTGATAGTAAGCTCGACTGCTAAAATATTTTTCTAAAATGTAATTATTTAACCATTTGTACCAGTCTAAAGAGATTTTTTTACTAACGTATCTGGAGAACCCTACAAATAAGACTGTGATGACAATTGCTAGGGTAGAAACCCACAATGTACTAAAATATTTATTAATGTCTCTTTCTTCAATTACAATATCAAGAACATAACGATTCCAGTAGCTACTGAAAGCACTCATGGATACTGTTCCCAATATTAATGATAGGAGTAAAAGTAACATTCCCCATGAGCGAATTACTTCCGTAAATGCTCTACCTTGGACGTTGGTGGGATACCAATAAGGTTGGGCAACAACTCGGAGGTCTTGCCAAAATTGAGTAAATACGGAGAGGGGATTTTTTTTGCTTGGATCACTGACAACTGGGTTAGACATTTTTGTATATGTGTTGTGCAATCAGTACGGACAAGGAAATTTTTTGGGATTTTACGTACTTATATCATGTCTGTTTGCACACTGGCCATCTCAGCACAAATTTAGTGATTTAAATTATGATTTAAGTTAAAAATATTACTGGTTTAATGAGTACAAAAAAGTACCTAGTGAGAATTAGTCGTCTAATTATGTATTTTTAACCATTAAAAGAAACCTTGTTTGATTTATAAATAAGTTATAAAATTGTGAACTTATTTAATAGGAGTTTGTACCTAAATATAGGTAACAATCATCAAACAAGATTTCTTTAATTTGCAAAGGAAAATGAAGGAAATGAAATTTATGTGTAATTACATATCTTCCCAATCAGAAGGCCATTTCCAAGTCCAGATTGGGGGAAAGGGAAGCGGTTGTGGTTCTGCGGGTTGTTCTTGGGGATCTTCTTCAACCAAGAAGCGGGCAAAAAATGGTACTGCTTGATTATCTAAGATTTTTTTAGACATGGTTTTTGTTGTTGATCCTGTTTAGCAAATAGGCAAAGGTTAAAGCAGTTTGAATACTGATAACCATTGATGAGATGAATATAATCAGTACAATTACATCACCACAAGATAATATAATCCAGGTATCAGGTATGATACTGTAGACTATATATTTCTTAATATTAAATCATACATTGTTACATTTAAATTTTAAGGTGTCTAAATATTATTAATGATTTGATAAGGTAAAATAATGAATATAACTATAACATTCAATAATAATGATTAGTATTTTAAACACTTGACATATTTGAAATATATGATAGGTAATTTAAGTTATTTAGGGGAGCTGAAAAGCATCCGCTTCCGCATGAGTTCTACTGATAGGATTAACTTTGAAAGTTATTTGTCTAGAATAGGGATTACTACTAGAATTGATACCAAAAAAACTTTGACCTTCTATTTCTAGTTTAGCGATTGTTGAGCCATCTGTTTCACTACCAGCAGGAGGTAAACCCAGACTTTGCCTGTATTTAGCTAAGTCATCAAAAATAATGTCCGTTTTTCCTCTCCTTTATATACAGGTAAAATTTTACCCTCAAATTTTAACATATATAGGACTTACGCAGAAACCTAGTTTCTTAACCTGGAATTTAAGAAAATTGAGTTAATTATAATCCTGCTAACAAGCAACTGCGCTAAGTATATCTAAACTGGTTTGAGCCGCTTCTCTCACATCAGGATGGGTGTCTTTTTCCATTAAACTATTTAAAAAGGGAATAGCTTCTACAACTTCTAATTCTCCTAATTCATCAGCTGCACTTTCACGAACTATATAATCATGATCGTTGAGACTTTCTATTAATAAAGGTAACGCTTTTTCTGGATATAAACGTCGCATAAATCGCAAAACACTACTTCTGACATAAGGAGAAGAATGTTCACGCAAAGCTAATACAGGTTTGAGATTACCAATAACTCCTAACCTACTTAAACTATCTATTGCTTCCATGACAATTAATGGACGTTTATCATGAAGATAGTTAACCAGTAAATTCAATAATTCAGATTGAGAAAATGGATGTTCTAGCGGTACTTCTGCGAGTGCAAATAAAATTGCTTGCAACTGTGCTGTATTCGCTTTATCAATTTCATTCCATAAGAATTTTATCCCCATTTCTCCTTGTGTAGCGATGAGGTAGGATACTTCTTGATAGAAAAGTACAGCATCTTCATTTTCAGGTGCAGGAAGTTGAAAAATTCTGATTAGCTGTTCTAGGTTCAGGTGATCGAGTTCTGGGTAAAAACTCATTTGATACCTCCTAATAGTTCATTATTATCACTCCTCATAAGTTTTTATTTCATTAAGATTCATATCACGAAATTCACCAGGAAACTCTTTACCTAACTTAGCAGGAAGATTAGATATTTTAATTAATCCATTATCACGTAAAGAATTAAGTTCCTGAATTTTTTCATCTGACAACCTTAAACCATATTTATTGGCTAACCTTTCATATTGTGTCAGTATTTTAATTGCCTTTTTCGCATTTTGACTTGTCATTGTTACCTCAGTTGGGTGTGATTTTATTCAACCAAACTGGGGTTATCGTGAGAAGAGTGAATAATTGCAGGAAATTGCACTTATAGCTTTTGTAACAAGTTATTAGTAGCTAAAGCTAGTATATCCTGGCCTTAAACCACAACAATCTAAGCTCTCAGCTTTTGAGAACTATAGTATGTCTAATGGAATTAAGCAGTATCAGTCACTCTACACAGCGTAAAACCCGCAGATGTAGTAGTTGTTTACTGTTTTTGCCAGAACACACCAACTTCAGGGAACATACTTCATTTATTCTCAGAGTTTCAGAAATCCAGCTTATTTCCCTAAAATTGGCTCTATCCTTGCTGAAAAACTCTTATGAAGGGGGCTTCACTGTATAAAGTTCGGCCACACCACTGAATGGTTAGTTCTAATAGGGAACTGAATTTCTAATGCTATTTTAACATATAAATTTTAAAAAGTAGTGATAAAATCAGCTTTACGCAGATACAATAGGCAATTAAGGGGTAACAGTTACTTGCTAATCAAAATGCTGTTATTATCCTGAAAATTTTAAAATCCTGAACATTCTTATTTTTAGATTTATTCTAACTAGCAACTCCCCAGATCCCCGACTTCTCATATCAATTTATAATTTGTGGACACAATAAATCAAAGAAGTCGGGGATCTTATCTATTCACCAAACACACTAGCAAAAAATTCTAGCGTCTCTTTTAAAGCCTTAATAAAAACATCAATTTCCTCACGGGTATTGTAAAAAGATAAACTCACTCTTGCAGTTCCCGCTAAACCTAAATGACGGTGTAAAGGTTGTGTACAATGATGACCAGAACGAATAGCAACACCTTCTTGATCTAACAAAGTTGCTAAATCATTAGCGTGAACTTCGGAAGCTGTAAAAGCTGCTAAAGCGGCTCTACCTTCGCCGTTAACATCGGGTTTGGGTCCGTAGATTCTAATTTGAGGTATTTGGGCTAATTGCTCAAATAAATAGGCTGTTAATTCGGCTTCGTAGGCATGAATTTTATCCATACCAATGTTAGTTAAATAATCTATAGCTGCACCCAGGGCGATCGCCTCACCAATTGCAGGTGTACCGGCTTCAAATTTATGGGGTAATTCTGTATAGGTGGAATGGTCTAAATAGACTTCAGAAATCATTTCTCCACCGCCCATAAATGGGGGCATTGCTTCTAATATTTCCAATTTTCCATATAAGAAACCAATACCAGTGGGAGCGCACATTTTATGACCGGAAGCTACTAACCAATCACAATCAATTTCTTGGACATTGATAGGAGTATGGGGGACACTTTGACAAGCATCCATTAAGAATTTCGCGCCATATTTGTGAGTAATTTCAGCAATTTCTTTAACAGGATTTATGCAGCCTAATGTATTAGAAATATGAACTATAGAAACAAGTTTGGTTTTTTCGGAAATCAGGTTTTTAAATTGTTCTAAATCAAATGTTTCCTCTGGTGTAAGTTCTATAAATTTTAAAATCGCGCCTGTTTTTTGGGCGACAAATTGCCAAGGAACGATGTTACTATGGTGTTCCATAACTGAGAGAATTATTTCGTCTCCCGGTTGTAGGTTGTTCATTCCCCAACTGTAAGCGACTAGGTTAATAGCTTCGCTGGCGTTGCGGGTAAATACTATTTCTTGGCGAGATTTGGCGTTAATGAAATTAGCAATTTTGTCTCTTGCTGCTTCGTAAGCGTCGGTTGCTTTTGCACTTAAATAATGCGCTCCCCGATGTACGTTTGAGTTATATTTTTCGTAGTAATCACGCCATGCGTTTAATACTGATGTTGGTTTTTGGGATGTGGCGGCATTGTCGAGGTAAGTTAGGGGTTTTCCGTGTACTTGTTCGTTAAGAATTGGGAAGTCTTTACGAACTTGATCGGCTATGGTTTTGATGGATGTGAATGTCATATTTTTAAGAATTTAAGAATAATGAACCACGAAGGTACGAAGGAAGCGAAGGTAAGAAATTTTAGAGAGATTGTTGGTGAGTTTCCCTATTTTAAGAGGAATGAACCGCAAAGTACGCAAAGTACGCAAAGGTAAGAGGTTTTTGAGGGTTTTTTGGTGGTGTTTCCCCACTTTTTGAGGGTGGGGTTTTTTGGTTATTTGTTGGTGAGGGTGATGACGGTTTTTATGAGTTTTTCTCGCAATGATGAAACAGGAATTAGGTTGATAATTTCTGCTGCGAATGCGTTAACTAATAGTTTGCGTGCGTCGTTTTCATCTATTCCGCGACTTTGCAAATAAAAGATTTCATCATCTTCTAATTGACTGACTGTTGCACCATGAGCGCATTTGACGTTATCTGCGGTTATTTCTAGTTGGGGTTTGGTGTCAATTCTGGCTTTTGATGATAATAATAAATTGCGGTTTAATTGTGCTGCGTCGGTTAATTGTGCGGGTTTGGGTACAAAAACTTTACCGTTGAATACACCATGAGCGCGATCGCCTATAATGCACTTATGTAGTTGTTTACTCACACCATGAGGATGATTTAAAGATATAGCACTGTGAGTATCTGCTAATTGTTTATCAGCAATTACTGTTAAACCATTGAGTGTGGTTTCTGTTTGTTCTCCAGTTTGTAAAATCTCCAAATTATGACGGGAAATTTTACCACCAACGGTTACAGCATTACAGCTATAACGACTATATCGTGCTTGTGTTACCGCAGTTTTACCAATGTGAAAAGCAGCATCATGTTCTAACACAATTCTATTGTGATTAACCTGAGCATTTTCATTAACCCAGATTTCCGTCACACTATTATTAAAGTAAACTTTCTCCTCTTGTGTAACAGGCATCTTGCCTGTTAAATATTCTCCATTACCTGTGATAAACTCTTCAATTAAACTTACCTGAGAGTTACTTTCAGCAATCACCAAACAACGAGGTTGAGAAATAATAGCACCTTCAGCAGTAACAGAAATAAATAACAAATGAATGGGATTTTCTACAACCACATTTTTACCAACCCAAACCACCGCTACATCATTTAAACCAGCAGTATTTAGAGCAGTAAAAACATCTCTTGTTCCCTCAGACTGTGCGAGATATTTTTCAGCGACATCATCACCTAAAACATCCAAATTACCAACTTTTAAACCAGCAGGTAAATTTTCAGTATTAGATAAATTCTCTGCAAAAACACCATTTACAAAAACCAAACGGTGAGCAAATTCAGGTAAACCATTAACAGTAGTTTCCTGAAAAGTAGATAAATTAAAACTTACCTCTTTTAAAGCAGATAAATCAGTAAAACGCCATTCCTCATCGCGGGTATTGGGAATAACAGAATGACGCACCCACTTAACAGCATCATTCTTAATTTGTTGAATCCAACCGCTTTTTTCTGATGCAGAAACCTGATTTAATAAACCAGTTAAAAAAGCATCTCGATCTAATAAAGAATCAGAAATAGAACTAGGAGAAACTTCAATAGTCATGATTACACACCTACTCCTAAAGCTTCTTCTAATACCCAATCATAACCGCGAGATTCTAACTGTAGCGCTAACTCCTTACCACCACTCTTAATAATGCGTCCCTGTGCCATGACATGAACGAAATCAGGAACAATATAATCAAGAAGACGCTGATAATGAGTAATCATAATTGTGGCATTTTCAGCATTAGTTAACTGATTCACCCCATTAGCCACAATTTTCAAAGCATCAATATCTAAACCGGAATCAGTTTCATCCAAAATCGCTAACTTAGGTTCTAAAATAGCCATTTGCAGAATTTCATTCCGCTTCTTCTCACCACCAGAAAAACCCTCATTTACACTACGATTAAGGAAAGAAGAATTCATTTTCACAACATCCAACTTTTCCTCAACCAAATCATCAAAATCAAAAGCGTCAACCTCTTCCAAACCTTGCGCTTTTCTCTTTGAATTATAAGCAACCCGTAAAAAATCCAAATTGCTCACACCAGGAATTTCCAAAGGATATTGAAAAGCCAAAAATACACCACTTCTAGCCCTTTCCTCCGCTTCCATTTCCAGTAAATTCTGACCTTGGAAAATCACCTCACCACCAGTCACAGAATAAGCAGGATGTCCAGCCAAAACCTTAGAAAACGTACTCTTACCAGAACCATTTGGACCCATAATCGCGTGAATTTCACCAGCGCGAACATCCAAATTCAAACCCTTCAAAATTTGAGTTCCATCAACATCAGCCGTCAAATTCTTAACTGATAAAATCACATCACTATTTTCAATAATCATGTTCTCTCTTCTCTCTTCTTTCTTCTCTTTCTTTGTGAACTTTGCGTACTTTGCGGTTCGTTTCAAAAAAAGAACCTCAAAGAAAACAGATCAACCCACACTACCTTCCAACTTCAAACTCAACAACTTATCAGCCTCAACAGCAAACTCCATTGGTAACTGATTAAAAACATCCTTACAGAAACCGCTAATCATCATAGAAATAGCATCTTCCGCCGAAATACCACGTTGAGCAAAAAAGAACAATTGATCTTCACCAATCTTAGAAGTAGACGCTTCATGCTCAACCTTTCCAGAATTATTCTGAACTTGAATATAAGGAAAAGTATTAGCCTGAGCATTATCCCCAATCAACATTGAATCACATTGAGAATAATTTCTTGCACCCGTCGCAGTAGGATTAATCTTCACCAAACCGCGATAACTATTACTAGATTTTCCAGCAGAAATACCTTTAGAAATAATTGTACTGCGAGTGTTTTTACCAATATGAATCATCTTAGTTCCAGTATCAGCTTGCTGCATATTATTGGTTAATGCAACAGAGTAGAACTCACCCACAGAATTATCACCAACCAACACACAGCTAGGATACTTCCAAGTAATAGCAGAACCGGTTTCTACTTGAGTCCAAGAAATCTTAGAATTGACACCTTGACACAAACCGCGCTTAGTTACGAAATTGTAAATTCCACCTTTACCATTTTCATCACCAGCGTACCAGTTTTGCACAGTAGAATATTTAATTTCCGCATTATTTAAAGCTACCAATTCTACAACCGCAGCGTGTAATTGATTGCTGTCATACATGGGTGCTGTACAACCTTCTAAATAAGAAACATAACTATCATCTTCGGCGATAATTAAAGTTCTTTCAAACTGTCCTGTATCACCGGAATTAATGCGGAAATAAGTTGATAATTCCATTGGTGATTTTACACCTTTGGGAATATAAACAAAAGAACCATCGCTGAAGACTGCGGAATTTAAAGCAGCAAAATAATTATCAGCAATAGGAACAACGCTACCCAGATACTTTTTCACTAATTCTGGATGTTCCCGCAATGCTTCGGAAATAGAACAGAAAATAATGCCATCTTTAGCGAGTTTTTCTTTATAGGTAGTCGCTACAGAAACACTGTCAAAAATTGCATCAACAGCAACGTTAGTTAATCTTTTTTGTTCATTTAAAGGAATACCTAATTTCTCGAAGGTTTCCAATAAAGTGGGATCAACTTCATCTAAACTGTTGAGTTTTTCTTTCTTTTGTTTCGGTGCGGAATAATAAATGATATCCTGATAATTAATAGGTGGATAGTTGACATGAGGCCAAGTAGGTTCTGTCATCTTCAACCATTGACGGTACGCACGCAGACGAAATTCAAGCATAAATTCCGGTTCTTCTTTTTTCGCGGAAATTAAGCGAATAACGTCTTCATTTAGTCCACGAGGGATGGTGTCGGTTTCGATGTCGGTGACAAAACCGTACTTGTAAGGTTGGTTAACTAGGGTTTTGACGGATGCGCTCATCGGTTCTCTTGTGTTCTCTTTAAAGGATATGCGACGGGTTTTATAGCCATTGATAACTTTAATTCCCGTTTTGTGTTACCAATTGCTAACAGGACTGTTAGAATAGGTTTACACACTAAAACAACTCGGCTGTTGTTTAATCTAAATCTATTGTACGATAGATTAACAACAACAATGTTGTTTAAGTCAAATTTTTTAGAGATTTTTTGATTTTTTTGGAAATTATTATTGGGACTAACATGGCCACTACCCAGCAGTCCTCTACTAAGCAGGATATTCTAGAGTATCTTTTAAAACACTCTCAAGCTACGGCTATTGAACTTGCGGAAATACTAGAAGTCAGTCCCCAAGCGATTCGTCGCCATTTGAAGGATTTGGAGGTTGATGAGTTAGTGATATATTCTATACCTGAAAATTCTGGTATGGGTAGACCTCAACATATATATAGTTTAAGTCAACGGGGTAAGGAACATTTACAAAAGAGTGTTAGCGGTGTCGGTGGTGGTTATGGTGAGTTTGCAGTTTCGCTGTTAGATACTTTAGCGGAAACTGTAGGACGTGAGCAATTTAAAACGATTTTACAAAAACAGTGGGAACGCAAAGCGCTGGAATATAGGGAAAGGGTGGGTACTGGTTCTTTAAAGGAACGGGTTGCCGCTTTGGTGGAGTTGCGAAAAGCTGAAGGTTTTATGGCTGAGTTTCATCCTGTAGAATCTGATATTGACAGGGTTGAAAGGTTTTTATTTATGGAACATACTTGTGCTATTTCCAATGTGGCTGAGTCGTTTCCTAGTGTGTGTGGGCATGAGTTAGAAATGTTTGCAGCAATTTTACCAGATTGTAGTGTGGAGAGGACGCATTGGTTAATTAATGGTGAGCATCGTTGTGGGTATTTGGTGCAGAAAAGGTAGGTGGTGTTGAACGCGGATGAACGCGGATAGACGCAGATGGGGAAAAATAAAGTATGGAAGTCGAAAAATTATCTGATCGTCAACAAAGATTAGAAAGTTTTTTAGAACCTGTAAAAGCTGCACATCAATTAGAAGATGATATCAGAAAATATGGGTTAGAAGCGGCTGATTTATATTTTGAAGATATAGATAGTGATTGGTTGGAAACTTGGGGTGATGATGACGATGACCAGGGTTATTCTAAATAAATAAAAAATAAATTAGATATAGTCAAAAAGCCAATTATTATGAAAGTTCAAAATATTAAGCTGAAACATTTTAAGAAATTTCGAGATCAGGAATTAGATTTTACTGATCCTGAAACTGGTTTAGCAGAGAGTTTAATTGTTCTGATTGGTGTAAATGGTGCTGGAAAAACCAGCATTTTACAAGCTATTGCGTCTACATTAGGTACAGCTACAGGAAGATTTAAAAAACCTAGTGATTTAGATTGGCCAGGTTTTAATTATGAATTATTAGGTAGTAATTGGCGCGGATCTCCTACCAATGTCACTATTAATGTACAATTTTCTAAATCAGAATTGCAAACTATAAGCGAATTTCACCAAAAATTAAGGGAAATGGGACGTGATTTACCAGTTTCTCCTGCTCAAGAATATCTTGTTAATTTAAAATGGCAAGGTGAAAGTGTAACAGCAAATAGCGCAGCAGAATTATTTCAATTTAAAGGACGAGAATATGCTAAACAATTATCTCGTTCAGAAGGATTTTCAGTTTTTGAAAGAGTGGGTACAGTTTTTTGGTACACAGAACAGAGAACAGCAACCAGTCTCACTCCTGAAGATCCAGAAAATCAATTAGAAATTACAGATGATATTCTACGCGATCGCCTAGCAAAGTGGCAAATGATTCATGAGAAATATAGCAAAAATGGTAAAAGTTTTCGTCCTGGAGCAAAAGACTTGTACGCAGAAATATCAAGAATTTATAAAACCGTTTTTCGAGGACGTGAATTTGCAGGTTTAGAGATGCGAGATAATATTGATGATATTTTGAGTGAACCTTGGTTTTATTTTTATAATGAACAGAATAAAACTCACTATGAATTTTCGGAAATGTCTGGGGGAGAGCGTGCTACATTTCCTATATTTATGGATTTTCTAAATTGGAATATTCATAATTCAGTTATTTTAATTGATGAAATTGAATTACATTTACATCCACCTATGCAACAAGCTTTACTGAGAACTTTACCGAAATTAGGTAAAAATAATCAGTTTATTATTACCACTCATTCTGATTATGTAGCCCAATTAGTACCTGAATCATCTATCAGAATCATAGAGGAATAATTAAATGACGGGAGTAGTTCGGAATAAAGTTATTTTTTGTGAGGGTAATCTTGATTTAGATGTACTTAATAAGGTGATAGAAAATCAATCCAATAGTGTTACAATTGTTGCTAGTGGTAGTAAGTTTAGTTTTTCTGTTTTTATTCAAGCCTATTTTAAGAATAAAAATGATGAAAATGATGAAAAACAAAATAATGAGGAAAATCAAAAAAATACCAATAAATATCTCATTTTTAGAGATCGTGATTTTGATATTGAACCTACAGCAGAAATTAAATTACTCCAAATAGATAAATTAGGAAATAGAGCTTTCCTATCCCATCGTACCTGTATTGAAAACTATTTACTTTATCCTGAACTGATTCATCAATATTGGATAACCAAATATGCAGAACATTCAGAAAACCCTACCATTTCTAAATGGGGACATGGCAATTCACCAGGAGTTGATAAAATTACTCAATGGATAGAAGAAGCTGCAAAAATTTTGCGAGATTATCAAGCTGTTCGATGGGCGTTAGGTAATTTATGTCAACTTAGTGCTAGTAGACAACAGTTAAAAACAACATGGACTAAGAAAATTCCAGATTCTCTCAGTTTATCTGAGTGTAAAAGTAGGGCTTTGTCTTTAATTAATGACTTTCAAAATACAGTAGCAGAAGTGAAAAAAGATAAGTTTGAAGAAAGTCTGGATAGATATTTACAACTTTTTCATCAACAGGAATTTTGGCAGGAAAAGCAGTATTTAATTTGGTTTAATGGGAAAGATATTTACAAAGCACTGCACAAAATCAGTCAAGATAAAACACGCCCATATAAATCATATATTTCTATGGATAAATTTTCTAAATGGGCAGTTAATTATATTGACATTAATCAATACCCTGATTTGATTGAATTGAAAAATAAAATAGAACAGCTTTAGAAGAAATATTCTAAAAAGGTAAAAATCAGAGTGATTACTCATTTCTTCTGGAGTTCAAACAGTTAATTTTACAGGAAAATTGAAAACTTAGCATATCTACCCAAATCATACCCGACTGTGCCAAAATGTACATAACTATTTTTGGGCATCTGTAACCTATGGTTTGGCAAAAGGGGTATAAATTACAGGGTGGAAGATACGTTATCGAAAAAGTCCTGGGAGAAGGGGGTTTTGGAATTACGTATCAAGCACAGCATACACTTTTAAAGCAGTGGGTAGTTATAAAAACGCCTAACGAACGGCTGCAAAATCACCCAGAATACCCCAAATTTGTCAAGCGATTTATTGAGGAAGGACGCAAATTAGCAAAACTTTCTGAACAACAACACCCGAATATTGTCCGTATTAGTGATTTATTTCAGGAAGGAAATCTTTACTGTTTAATTATGGATTTTGTTTCTGGAGAAAGTTTATTAAAATTGGTAGAAAGACGAGGAGCTTTACCACCACCAGCATCAAAAGCATGAGAAAGAAGCAAAAAACCAAAATGATGAAATACCCAGATCCCCGACTTCTTTTATAAATTAACATTATTCACCAAAGATTAAACTAAGAAGTCGGGGATCTTTGTTAACATTCTTCTAAACTCTCTGCGTTCTCTGCGTCTCTGCGTGAGAAAAAACAATTAATCAAAAATTACCACAATATGATTTAATATTATAAAAACAACTTTACTTTAAACCCTATGGATATCTCACCCAACCAATCATCAACCCAATTTTTAACCCCTGACGAATCTGCACAAGTTGACGCAGCTTTATTATCTTCCCCTGAAAAATTCTTAACCAGATTGACAATTTCCTCCTTACGGATTTTACAACATATTGCTAAAGAATCTAATGTACCCATTGAAGAACTGACAGCCAAACAAATTATTACTTGGTTTGAAACAGATGCCAAAATTAGAAGAGAAAAAGGAGTAGAAGAAGCATTTTTGAAGTGGTAGGGGATAATTTATCAGGGGACATAATTTTATTTTGATATATATAACTAAAAGGCGAGTTTTTATAACTCAGTCTTTTGCTATTTTTGGGTTATTAGGACTATCTGTAATTAGTTGTCACCCAAAGATAAAAAAATATGAAATTAAATAGCAATGCTTTTGTAAATCATGGTTTAATTCCTCTCAAATATACCTGTGATGGTGCTAATATTTCCCCTGGTTTAAGTTGGGAAGAAATTCCTCAAGAAACTCAAAGTTTAGTATTAATTGTTGATGATCCAGATGCACCAGGAAGGACTTTTGTACATTGGGTTGTTTATGATATTCCTCCCACTGTGAAACAACTACCAGAAAAAATTACCAGTAGTAAAACTATTTCTACAGGTGGTGTACAAGGTAAAAATGATTTTGGTAAATTGGGTTATGGTGGTCCTTGTCCTCCCAGTGGAACTCACCGTTATTTTTTCCATCTTTATGCTTTAGATAAAAAGCTGAATTTAGAAGCTGGTATGACTAAAAATCAAGTATTAATAGCAATAAAAGATCATGTTTTAGCTAAAGCTGAATTAATGGGAAAATATGAACGACAAGGTTAGATAATAACATTAACAACATTAACAACATTAACAACATTAATAACATTAATACAATTCAGATCCCCGACTTCTTGAAAAAAAGCAGGGATCTATTCAGTTAGTGATTATTATTATTAATTCGAGGACTACGCGCACCAGTAACAGCACCAAATAATGCAGCTAATAAACCTAATAAAGAACCTAAGACAAACCACCATAAAATTCTTGATACTGCGGCGGCTAATTCTATGGTTTGTTCTGCTGTTAATGGCGGGAAAACTTCTGGAATATTAGCACCTTGTTGTCGTAGTTGGCTAATAACTTCTACTACGTTATAAGCTGCTATTCCAAATGCTCCCCATACGCCATTTGCTAATAGAAAAGAACTTACTGCTAAGGTAGCAGCCCACAAAATTGAACCATTAAGTAATGCTGTATCTCTGTGCATTGGTCCACAGGCGCGAGTTGTGATCCAACCACCTAAAAATAGAGAAATTAATAAAGCAATGGTTGACCAAACTCCTACATTACTAACTATCCCAGCGATAATTGTTGTAGATACTAAAAAGTCTGCAATTCTCGCAGCACCAATAGCACCAAAAAAAGAACTCAAAATTAATTGAGTGGCTAAAGCAACTAAAATACCAGATATTATTGGACCCCAACGTACTCTATCTCGATATTCTGCTACCCTTCCTGCTATTACAGATGATTCAGAAGGTAGAATTTCATCCCCCACTCGATTTACATAAGACATGGCTTTATTACTCCCTTGCTATTTCAGCAAAGTTTATTTGTTGATGCTTATATTGAAAATTAAATTTCTATTTCATGTTTTTAATATCTATCATCAGCAAGAGTTAACCACTCTGTCGTAGGTATGAATCAATAGATAACAGAGATAATCTTAATTATTATTACGTCTAATTTTTGATTTTTGATTTTTTATCGTTTATTTTTAATTTGTAATTCTTAATTTTTAATTCTTACTGCTGTTCCTGTGGCAGTTATTAATAATAAAACTCCAGATTGATCAACATTAATTGTACCTGTATCAATTTCAATTCCAATTACTGCATCTGCACCTAATCTTTGCGCCCTTTGTTCTAATTCTTCTAATGCTTTTTTTTGTCCTTCCTCAAATAAACTCTCGTAGCTACCAGTACGACCACCTACAATATTACGAATACCTGCAAAAAAGTCACGGACTATGTTACTGCCATAGACAACTTCTGCTGTAACAATACCTAAGTAGGAATCAATAACAGCACCTTGAATTACATCTGTGGTACTTAAAAGCATAATTTCACCTCATATACAGCTAACAACTTGATAAATTTTGCCCTTGCATTTTTTGGGGACAGATTGTTAAAATTTTAGGAACTTTTTAGATATTGTGTGAATCTTGGTACTTTGACGCTACCATAAGTTGAAGTAAAAATTGCACCCATCAAAAAGTTATTGTTTATGGGTGGGCTAAATACCAGGGCTAAATGTATAAAATACTTCATCTATCTGTATAATCAACTAAGTGTGATAAACATTAAACATTTGAGATGTTTAATGCTGACAATGGGAATATGTTCATTAATTTAGCGCAAATGAAGAAATAATGGAGAAACACTGTTTTCAAAACTAAAGATTTTTGTTTTAATGTACGAACAAAAAAATTTCACTACTTCACTAAAATTTATTTAAGGAATTGACGATTTATGTTGTACAAACAAACTTCATTTTTAGTAGCTGTTCTTTTGTTAGGAAGTGTAGTTACTGTTACTCCTGTAATGGCTCAAAGCTCGGAAACCCTGATAGCACAGGCGAGCAACCCCAGACTTAAAGAGCTTTTAGAACAGGGAAGAAGATTAGTAGATACAGGAGATTATAATGGCGCGATCTCAGTTTATCAAGAAGCAGCCAGATTAGATCCCAGAAATGCGAGAATTCATTCTGGAATCGGTTACTTATACGCTCAACAAAATAATTTTAAATCAGCTTTAGATTCATACCGTCGTGCGATCGCCATTGATGGTAACAACAGTGATTTTTATTACGCAATTGGTTACATCAAAGGTAACTTAGGAGACACTAATGGAGCGAAAGAAGCTTACCGTCGTTCCATACAACTAAATCGTGGTAATTTCAATGCTTATTTAGGTTTAGGTGTTACACAAACTGCATTAGGTGATTATGAATCAGCGATGTGGGCTTATGAAAAAGCAATTGAAATCAATAAGAATAACCCACAAATTTATGAATTAATGGGATCAATGTTCAAAAAAAGACAACAAACCCAACAAGCCAGTAATGTATTGAGAAAAGCACTCAGTTTATATCGTAGTAGTAATGATGCAGAAGGCGCAAATAGAGTAGAAAATATGCTCAGAGAAATGGGAGGTTAATGTTATTAGTTAACAGAGGGTAATTAATTGACAAATTAAATGATTGCTGAACTCTCACCAATGCTAAAAATAAGAAATAGACTCTGGTGAATTACCAAAATCATGAATAATCAAGTAATAGGAAATCAGCAAAATTTGTCATGGCCTTTCTGGCCTATTTTACCTCTGTATCCCTACGGAAAAAGAAAGACTCTATGCCAAGAAATTATCAAAGATACCCTCTGGATATTTGATCAATTACAAGGCATTTTATACACAGTTGTACCAATTCGGATGACCATAATTAAGCTACAGGAAGGCGGACTTTTAGTTTATGCACCTGTAGCACCAACTCAAGAATGTATCAATTTAGTAAAAGAATTGGAACAAAAACATGGTGAAGTTAAATATATAATTTTACCCACCAGTTCCGGTTTAGAACATAAAATCTTTGTTGGTCCCTTTGCTAGAAAATTTTCCCGCGCATTAGTTTATGTTGCTCCTCATCAATGGAGTCTTCCTATTAATCTTCCTCTCAGTTGGTTAGGTTTTCCCCAAAAACGGACTTTCTTTTTATCAAAAGATGGAAAAAACAACCCCTTTGGTAATGAATTTGATTATACAATTTTAGATATTAATTTAGGTAAAGGTTCTTTCCAAGAAGTTGCATTATTACACAAATCATCTCGCACATTATTATTAACAGATACCATACTTTCTATTTCTCAAGAACCGCCAAAAATTTTACAAATAGATCCCTATCCTTTATTATTTCATGCTAGGGAAAATGCACAGGAAAAAATAATAGATAATCCTGATAACCGTCGTCGTGGTTGGCAAAGAATAGCTTTATTTGCTATTTATTTTCGTCCCAGTGCGGTGAAAATTTCTCAACTTGGGGAAATGTGGCAAGATGCGAAAAAAGCACCAGATCGTTCAGCAAAAGCATACTTGGGATTTTTTCCCTTTAAATGGGATCAAAATTGGCAAGACACCTTCACAGCATTATCAGGTAATGGTCGTCCTTTTGTTGCTCCAATTTTACAAGTTTTAATTCTTCCCCAAGGAGCAACAGAAGTAATAGAATGGGCTGATAAAATTGCAACTTGGGATTTTCAACACATAATTTCTTGTCATTTTCATGCACCTATTAAAGCAAATCCTCAAGAATTTAGACAAGCATTTAGTTTTTTAGAACAGCAACCAAAAGCAAGTTATCAGCAACCTTTGTTAAAAGAAGATTTGCGTTTTATTGAAGAATTGGAAGCGAATTTAGTTAAAGGTGGTATTGCTACACCTCAAAAGGGAAAGATGTAATTAGGTGACAGGTAATAGATCAATATTATTTACATCAATTACCCATTACCCATTACCACTTTACTAGCAATAGGCATTCTCCAACCAGTACCAAAAGCGCGATCAGTAATTTTCAAACCTGGTGCTGCTTGACGGCGTTTAAATTCAGCAATAGAAACCAGTTTTAACACCTTATTTACTATTACTTGATCATGACCCGCTTTAACTATTTCTTCCGCTGATTGATGTTTATTAATTAACCGTTCTAAAATATCATCTAATATGTCATAAGCTGGTAGAGAATCTTGATCAACTTGACCGGGTTTTAATTCCGCACTTGGAGCTTTTGTGATGATATGTTCAGGAATAATTTCTTTTTGATAATGACTATTTAACCAATTACAAAGAGAATAAACACGGGTTTTTGGCACATCTGCAATCACAGCTAAACCACCATTCATATCACCGTAAAGAGTACAATAACCCACCGCTATTTCTGATTTATTACCAGTTGATAAAAGCAGATGTCCAAATTTATTAGATATCCCCATTAACAAAGTACCACGAATGCGAGATTGAATATTTTCTTCCGCAATCCCAAATTCTGTACCTGTAAATAATGTAGATAATGTATGATCAAAACCTTGCATTAATTCCCCAATGGGTAAAATTTGCGTTTTAATTCCTAAATTCTCCCCTAATTTTAAAGCATCACTCACAGAATGTTCAGAACTATAAGGAGAAGGCATTAATACACCTAAAACATTTTCTTTACCTAATGCAGTTGTCGCAATAGCAGCAACTAAAGCGGAATCAATACCACCACTTAAACCTAATACTACTTGAGAAAAACGGCATTTTTTAACATAATCTTGCACACCTAAAACCAAAGCGTGCCAAATTTCCTCATCTTCCGGTTCATACAATTTATCAATAGAATTTAATTGTAAATCTCGCACTTTTTCATCAAAATCAACTATTAAAAAATCAGTATTAAAACCTTTTGCACGACAGATAATATCCCCTTGATTATTGACAGCAAAACTACGCCCATCAAAAATTAAATCATCATTTCCGCCAACTTGATTAGTATAAATAATTGATTGTTGAAAATTTGCTGCACTATGTTTTAACATAGCTTCCCGTAAATTTTGCTTACCAACGGTATAGGGAGAAGCGGATAAATTGACAATTAAATCTACACCTAAAATTGATAAATCAGCAATAGGATTAACTGGATAATAACGTTTACCCCAAAATTCCTCATCATTCCATAAATCTTCGCAAATAGTAACACCAATATTAAGATCATCTAGAGCGAAATAATTAGCTTGTAAACCTGGTTCAAAGTAGCGGTTTTCGTCAAATACATCATAGGTTGGCAATAGTCGTTTGTGGAAATATTGTTTAATTTTTCCTGATTCTAATAAAGCGATACTATTAAATAAAGTTTTACCCCCTGTAATATGGGCATCTTTATTTTTAACAACAGTTCCTACTAAAACAGCTAAATTAGGTGGTAAATCTTGAGCTAGTTTTTTTAATGTGCTATCCATTGATTTCACAAAACTAGGATTTAATAATAAATCCCTGGGAGGATAGCCACATAAAGAAAGTTCTGGTGTTAATAATAAACGCACACCATTTGTTGCTGCTTGTTGTGCAACTTCCAGGATTTTTTGAGCATTTCCTGTTAAGTCACCGATAATAGGGTTAAGTTGGGCAATTGCGATTTTCATAAATAAAGGGAATAGGGAATAGGGAATAGGGTAAAATTATTATTATGCTTCTAATTTTTTTATTAAGGCAATAATCATTCTCGTTTCTTCCTGAAGATTTTGATAAATTAACTCTATATCCTGAAAATTACATAATCCTACTCTAACTGATAACAAAAGATGTGTTTGTAATTCATTAATTTATCCTTGACATATATTTAAAAACCTGATGTATTCACCAGATGATCTTCTCCCATAACCTTCTGCAATATTCGCTGGAATAGAAACTGCTGATCGTCTGATTTGTTGAACCATACCATAAAGCTCATCTTTGGGAAAAGTTTTTGTAATAAAATAGCATTTTTCAGCTATATCCATTCCCTTCTGCCAAATCTGTAAATCTTTAAAATCTCTAATTTCTGACATTTATAATTTATCCTTTTCATTCAAACACAATATAATTATTTATTCCCTATTCCCTATTCCCTATTCCCTATTCCCTTAAATAAAAACTAAAGGTTTATCTTTAAATGGTGCAAATGCTTGAGCATCAAATTTATATAAACTTGCGGGACGACCTGCACCTCTTGATACTTTAATTCCTGTATCTAATAAAAAACCCAGTTTCAATAAACGCGCTCGAAAATTTGAATAATCAGAAAAGTTTTCCCCTAAAACTGTGGTGTATAACTGATATAAGTCATTCAAAGTAAAAGTTTCAGGTAACACATCAAAAGCTACGGGACTATATTCTAATTTATTTTTCAATCTTCTGTGTCCATAGCTGATAATTTCATGATGATCAAATGCTAAATGAGGTATTTGTTTGACAGGATACCAAGCAATACCCGCAACTTTATCAGCAATTAATTCTGCTTCTTCAAACCGAACTAAAGCAAAATAACTAACTGATAAATAACGCACATTATAACTATCTATTTTTTCCCTTGGATCACGATTTGGACCACCAAAAGTATAAAGTTGTTCTAAATAAAGATTATTAACCTTGATTTTTTCTGCCATAATGCGATAAGCAGCATCTTCTAAAGATTCTCCTTGACGGACTAAAGTACCGGGAAGACTCCAAGAGTTTAAAAATGGTTCTTGCTGTCGCATTACTAATAAAACTAATAGCCGATTTTGGGTAGTATCTACAGAAAAAATTACGTTATCAACACCGACTTTAAAATCAGCTAAAGGTTGTTGATTTGTGCTACAGTTGGCTATTTTTTTATGGTTACGTAGTGGCATTTAAACGTACAATTTCTCCCGATAAATATAATCTATGACAGGTGGTGTCAGGGTTTGATGATCTTTTTGTTGACGAAAAGCGGTAGAGGAAACATCTAAACCTGTTAAACTAGCAATGCCAATTTTTCCTCCTAATTCCCTAATTTTTTCTAAACTAATATTATCTATGACATATCCAGGGCGCGGAATCACTAATAATTGCACTTGTTTTAACAAATCTTCAACATGATACCATCGTGGCAATTGATTCACTAAATCTGATCCAATTACAAGAGTATATTCCACATAATCACCCCATCTGAACTTTGCTTTTTCTAATGTTTCCAAAGTTCGCCAACTACTTAATTCTTGTTCTAGCGAAATATTACCTGATGATGGTTGAATATCTGAAATTAACAGATTTAACATAGCTGCTCGATGTTCTAAAGGAGTTTGTTGATCTTTAAAAGGATTATCAGCAGCCCAAACCGCTACCCAATCATAATTTTGAGATAGCCATTTAATGATTTTTTGATGTCCCGCAGTTGGTGGATCTGCGCTTGTTCCAAATAATGCAATGTTCATAATTTTCAGGAGTTCAGGAATTCAGTAAATAGGTGACAGGTGACAGGTGACAGTAATAAATTTATCATCTATTTGTCTGTGTTAATCTGCGGTTATCTGCGTTCATAATTAATATTGTGATTTTGTCTTATTAGTTAAATTTTGCAGCATTTCCGAAATTTCCACTGTTACAGAAATTGGATTTTCTAACCTTCTTATTTCCGGTGGTAAACTCGCTACAGAAAAAGCAGTTCTTTCTCTAATTGTTGTTAAACTTTCTGTTGGTTTTATCTGCTTACCTGCTTTCATGACTAACTCTAATAAAGGCTTTCTACCTGGATAATTCTCATCCATTAAACCCAATCTATCAGCCTGTAATTTACCATCTGTAAAAGTTCTAAAAATCTGTTTTTTTCCAGGATAAGTAAACTTACCGCTAGACATTTTCATTACGGGAATACCATCAATATCCACAAGTTTATAAACTCCATTTACAGGAAACCCTGTAACTAATTTTGTGCCTAAACCATAACCATCAATTTCCGCGCCTTGATTTTTTAATCTTTGTATTTCCCATTCATCTAAGTCACCACTAGCGAAAATATTAACTTGTGGCAAAAGTGATCGCACTTGTTTTGATAAACTAACTAAATCACCAGAATCTAAACGTACTCCTGTTAATTTCATTTCTCCTTTATCTATCTTCTCAGCTAACTTTTTGGCAGCAGCAATAGTATCAAAAGTATCAATTAATAAAGGCGCACCTGGAAAATATTGATGAAAAGCTGTAAACGCCTGTTGTTCATTTCCTTCTAGTGCTGATAACGCCATAACTAAAGCGTGAGCCATTGTACCACTCGGTTTTTCACCTAGTTGTAGTGCTGCTAACACATTGGAAGTGGCATCTAAACCACCAGCTAAAGCCGCTCTCGCCGCCCATAATGAGGCTTGAGGACTAAACGCCCTACGTGTACCAAATTCTAAAAGTGTTACATTTTTCCCCGCAAAATCACGCAATCTAGCCGCTTTAGTAGCTATTAAAGTTTGATAATTTATTGTATTTAAAATGTAGGTTTCTATTATTTGTGCTTGCCATAAAGGGGCTTCTATTCTTAAAAATGGTTCATTAGCAAATATAGCTGTACCTTCAGTAACAGCATACACATCACCAGTAAATATACCCTCTGCTAATAATTTCCAAAAATTATCAGGAACATGATTAAAAATGCCTGTTTTCTGCAAAGCGGAAATTTGGTGAGTATGAAAACGAAAATTAGATAAATATTCCAAAACTTGCGCCAAACCCATCGCTATTAAATAGCCAAAACCTTCAGGTAAGCGCCTAACAAACATTTCAAAACTGGCTTTTTTATTTTCTATCCCTTCCCCCGTGTAACAAGCTGCCATCGTCAGTTGATACAAGTCAGTCAGCAAGCTGTAATTTTCAGGGTTGATATTTAGTTCTTGGTTTTGCTTACTATCCTTGTCATGGTTAACATCAGGAAAATTTTTCATGTTAGAGCTTCCTGCCAAGAGTGCTTTTTATTATGGTAGTTTCTACCATAATTATTGTCAAGTATGCAACTAAAAATAGCTGAAAGCCTTGTAAATAAAAGGTTGTTCACTAATTGACAGCTATAAGTTTATATTTTGTAATGGTATTTTTGAATAATAACCAAAAAAAATAGACTTTTCTTTGCAGATAATTTACATTTAGAATTAATGGCGATAGTTTGCATTATTGAATTAATTAAGTATTGCAAATATATTTGAACAATAATTGAGTAAACTTGCAATATATTGCAAAGATGAACTACCAACAAATATTGGCATTAAAGTGAAGTTATAGATATCTCAGACCGGAATTATAAAAAAGGAGTCAAATATATGATGCTCTCCAGAATGTTTGCTAATATGCTCCAATTTATTTCTGAAGCTTTCATGCGAATTTTTACACCTACAGATGACGCTTACCCTGTAACTGGTTTTCAACCTTTTAGTGGTGTTCCCTATAAAAAACGTCATGCAGCCCATTGGTAAATTTTCATCAGCATTCAGCTATAATTGATTATTGATAATTATGGCTGAATGCTGAAAAATTGCTGACAAATTAAAGTATTTATTAACAGCCAAAACTATCAGCAGCAATAGGAAAAGCGTAATCAGAAAATAGTTGATCATGAATATGATCATCACTGGTTTCTAAATTTAGAACCTCAATAACTTTGTTATAAATATCTTCTGCTTGTTGTGGTGAATCTCCTATACTTGTTAATCCTAATTTACCAAATTGGGACAGACAACCCATGAGATGAAATACTGAACCTGTTTCTGTACCAGTATCAAAATGTAATCTATGATGGGCGATAATATCCATTAAATCATTAGGCAGTAATCCTCTATATTGATCATTTTGCAGGTTGTCTGTAGCAATGTAATATTTAGCCTTTCCTTGTTGGCTGAAAAATAAACCAGTGGACAGATCATAATGTCCGTTGGTTAATAATTTTAATGTCATAAATGGGTGAGTAGTTCCTCCTTTGCGGAGATTAATTTCTATAGCTTGAATGTCCCATTTACCATTACCTTGATCAACAGTCACAAAATCCACACCATACCTTTCTAAAGTACCTTTTTTAGCTAATTTATCACCTACTTGTAAACCTAATTGTTGTAATTGTAATCTGTATTTTGCATCAGCAGGAAAGCGACAACCCAAGTAAATTTGACCATCGGGACCGCCGAGAATTTGGTCATGGGTGGAGAGAATTTCTACTTTTCCGTCAGGTGTAATACGTCCTTGGACACTGGGAGAACGTTTAATTTCTCCTTCTATAAAAGATTCTACAATTGCACCCAGTTCTGAAATACGGTTAGAGAAATTAGCCCAGGTTTCCTTTATAGCTTGAAAACGCAGATTTACAAAGCTATCTTGAATTGCTGCAACCCTTTGATCATGGGAACTTTTACCTGGTGCAAAATCTGTCAAAGGTTGTAAATCTAAAATTGCATTTCCTTCACCGGAAATTCCCTCATTTAGTTTCACAACCATTTTTTTTAATGTTGGTTGACTCTCCCATAAATTCGCTGCTGCTATTGCTAAATCTTGATAGTTCCAAACCAGGTTACTACCTTTTGGATGAGGTACATTACTATAATTAAAAATTTCCCGACTCCCGCTTTTTGTCCCCCAAATTTGTAAATCTGGTGCAGCAGCATAGAGCGGTACACCTAATTTTAATGATAATTCTGCTTCCCAAAATGTAGAATTATAACAGACCATAAAAGCCTTATCTAATCGTAAAGCTTGACGAATTTTTGCTATTAACCGAGGACGTTCTAATATTTTTTGACTCAGAGGTTTAAGAGAAGCATCATAGGTAGAAAGTAACAATAAACGATGACGAGCGTGAGAAAAAGGAATTCCTGGAAGTAGTTGTAAATAATAATCAATGATACTAGGATGTAGTGGCATTGACGTAACATAAATCAACCTAGTCCGGGGATTTCTTAATCTAATCAAAGAAAAAAGTAACCGCTCTTCATAATGTTCACAACCTTCAACTTTTTGTAATTCTTTTTGATCGAGACTTAAAGACGGAACAATTAAAATATCAGCTTCACTTTTATCAAAAACTTCACTGGTTTTCCAACGTTCACGCAAAGATAACTGCAAATTGCGGAACTTCTCAATCTGCTCTAAATTAAACATATTCATTGTCGCCATAACAAATAACCTCATGAATAATTTCCACTCTTTTCATTTAATAGAAAGGGTGAAAATTCTCTAACTATCTCTAACTATATTAACTATATCTAGAGAAATACTATAAATAATCAAGTTGTATGTATCTTTTTGTAAATCACTAAGGATAATATAGCCATATTTCTCACACCATATTTCCCACAATTACCTAAATTAAATTAGTAAAGTTATCAATTTTGTATCTGCGTTAATCTGCGTACATCTGCGTTAAAAAATATAGTTTTTAATTACACAATTAATAAAAATATAATAAAAATATATCATCAGTTATAAAAGAGCAGATTTTATTTACTTCCCAGGAACGATAAACAATAACTAAATAACAATTAAATTTTAGATAGATGATTAGGAAAACCCTACATCTAAAAAAGAGTCTTGTACTTGTTTTCAGTGGTTAGATTACAAGTGTGTGATGTGGGGAGAAAACTTCACACCCATTTACTAGAAATAAGTGTCTTTTGCAAGCATAACTTGATGACTATTCAGGGTATGACGGTCTGAAATGGTAGACTATTAGGGGTAATATCAATAGTAAACCTTGGATTGAAATGTTAATTCAAGGTTTATTTTTATTGTTCAATTTCTGCCATTAGATAGATAATTATTATATTATTATTTGATATTTGTTTATAGATATACTCAAGTCAAATAACAGCTAAAAGAGCTATAAAATATAATTCAATTCAGATAAATACATCCTATGATATCACCAACAAAATTATCTGGTTCAGATTTAGTAGAATGTGCGAGAGCGAACGCCAAGCAAGGAATAAAAATTGCTGCTTATCAATGCGGTTATGGGGATGATATTACAAACTTTACGGAACAGTTAAAAAGTGCTTGTCAGATAATGAATTTAACAGTAACTGAACTGAATCAACTAATTACCGATCAGGATATAATTTTACAACAAGGAACAGGGGAAATTTTCGCTCCTGAAACTGAATCAGAACTTTAATCAGTTATCAGTTATCAGTTATCAGTTATCAGTTAAATGAATTTTGAATAATCAATCAATCAATTAATTAACTAATATCTTATGATTAAGAGAACTTTGTTAAAAATTTCAAAATCTTTTTAGTTCTTGATGTTAACAATGTGCGACGATAAGCGTCGGCGGCTTTTTTAATAGCTTCCGCTTGGGTTGGGTAAGGGTGAATTACACTACTTAATTTACTCAAACCAATATTATTAACTATGGCTGTGGTAATTTCAGATATCATTTCTCCTGCATGACTAGCAACGATGGTTGCACCAATAATTTTATCAGTTCCTTTTTGATGATGAATCTTTAAAAATCCTGTTTCTTCACTATCAGTAATTGCCCGATCTAAATTATGAAAATCTATTTTAATTGTCTCTATTTCTAAACCTTGTTTTTCCGCTTCCTCCGCATACATTCCTACATGGGCAATTTCTGGATCTGTGTATGTCACCCAAGGCATAATTAATTTACTTAATTGAGAACGTCCTAAACCAAAAGGTGAAAATAAAGTATTTTTAATGACTATTCTTGCTGCTGCATCCGCCGCATGGGTAAATTTCCAATTCATACATATATCACCGGCGGCATAAATATTAGGGTTGGTAGTTTGTAAGTAATCATTTACTTTTACACCTTGTTTTTGATCATATTCCACACCTACTTTTTCTAAATTTAAACCTTCGATATTGGGCGTTCTACCTGCACCTACTAAAATTTCATCTACGGTAATTGAATCTATATTAGCATTATTTATATTTGAAAAATATAATCTTTTTCCTTCTTTGACTTTTTCTACTTTTTCTAACTGACAATTTAAAACTAAATTAATACCTTCATTAATCAAAACTTGTTGTAAAATTTCCGCTGCTTCTCGATCTTCTTTGTTTACAATATGCGATCCGTTATGAAATAAGGTAACTGCACACCCTAAACGTCTGAATGCTTGCGCCAATTCACAACCAATTGGACCACCGCCGATGACTGCTAATTTTTGAGGTTTTTGGATCAAGGAAAATACTGTTTCATTAGTTAAATAACCAGCGGTTTCTAATCCTTGAATTTGGGGTTTTGTTGCTCTTGCACCTGTGGCAATTACCGCTTTTTTAAATTTGAGAATTTGCCCATCAACATCTATGGTATTTTTATCTATAAATTTACCACTACCTAAAAAAACATCAACTCCTAAATTTTTAAATCTTGCGGCTGAGTCATGATGACTAATTCCTGATCTAATTTTGCGTAATCTAGCCATGACATCAGCAAAATCAATGTCAATATTTTGAGAAACATTAACACCTAAATTTTGCGCTTTCCATATTTCACCAATTACACGGGAGGAACGAATTAAGGCTTTAGAAGGTACACAACCAACGTTTAAACAATCTCCTCCCATGAGATGTTTTTCTATTAATGCAACTTTTAAACCTATTCCTAAACCCGCAGCACCGGCAGCAACTACTAAACCCGCTGTACCCGCACCAATTACTACTAAATCATAACATTGAGCAGGTTGGGGATTAATCCAATTTTCGGGATGAACGTTAGCTACCAATTTTTGATTATATTCATCCATTGGTAAGACTGTAATTCTTTCAAATTCTGAATTAGACATTATTTAACACCTCTGATTTAGTTATGAATTACGTTCGCGTAGCGTTTCCGAAGGAAATATTACGAATTACAAATTATTTAAGATACTTCTTGTTCTAATGCTTGTTTTGCTATCTTGGTGATGTAAACTGTGACTGCTACGGTGGCAATAAAACCAACGATTCTAATTATCCAAGTAATTGTAGGGTTTGTAGGTTGATTTTCTGTGCCAATTAATGCTAAATTTCCAGCTAAAGAACCAATATAAACATACATAATTGTACCGGGAATCATACCTACACAACCGATAAAGTAGTCTTTTAAAGAAACTGCGGTGATACCAAAAGCATAGTTTAATAAGTTAAAGGGAAAAATGGGAGAAAGTCGGGTTAAAAGAACAATTTTTAATCCTTCTTTACCAACTGCGTTATCAATTGCTGCAAATTTTTTGTTATCTGATATTTTAGCACTTACCCAATTTCTGGCTAAATACCTTCCTACTAAAAATGCTAATGTTGCTCCTAATGTAGCACCGATAAATACGTAAATAGAACCTAACACTACATCAAATAAAACTCCTGCTCCTAATGTTAGAATTGAACCTGGTAAAAATGCTACGGTGGCAATTATATAAATACTGATAAAAGCTATTGCTCCCACTGCTCCTAAGCTATTAATCCATTCTAAAGCATTTCTTAAAATATTTTGGGGATTGAAGGTAGATGTGTTTGTGGTTGTTTTAGCTAATACTATATCTTGATGAATGATTAAAGTTATGATCACTGCTAATAGGGTGAAAATTAACAGTTTGCTGATTGTTTTTAGTTGCTGAGATTGTTTGTTAATCATGATTTAATTGTGTTGATTATTTTTATTTTTTATATATTTGGGTTCTGTGTCTTCTGTAATAACTGTTTGATTTAATGATTTTTGGGCAATTTTGGTGATGTAAAAAGTTACATAAATTGTAGCAATTAATCCGATTATTTGGAGGATATATTGCCCAATTTTAACTTCTAAGTTTGTTTGTTGATTAGTAGTGTAACTTGTTGCTAAATTAGTAGTGATGTCACCAATATAAACGTACATAATAGTACCAGGTATAATACCAAATGAGCCTAATATATAATCAGTTAGGGAAACATTGGTAATACCAAAAGCATAATTTAATAAGTTGAAAGGAAAGAGGGGAGAAAGACGGGTTAATAATACTATTTTCCAGCCTTCTTTGGTTACTGCTTGATCAATTAGTTTAAATTTAGGGTGTTTTTCTAGTTGTTTACAAATCCAATCTTTAGAAAAATAACGCCCAATGAAAAAAGCTAAAATTGCCCCTAGCATAGCGGCGATTAAAACATAAATAGAACCCCAAAATAAACCAAATAATAAACCACCTTGGATGGTTAAAATTGAACCAGGAATAAATAATAATGTGGCGATGTTGTAAATAAAAATAAATACAATTGGTCCCCAAATACCTAAACTTTCTACCCAAGTAATAGATTTTTGCAAAATGTCTGGTATGTTAATTATTTGACTGATGACTATAATGGTAAAAATCAGACAAGTTAAACCTAAAAGTTGCAGTTTTCGATTTAATCGGAATTTATGGTTTAGCATAAGTTAATTAGAAGTTAAGCTGATTTTTGATCTATTATCTTTTGATCATGTCCCAAAATCAAAAAACTAAAATGAAAATGAGCTTAAATTCTGGTAAATTTTTCCCGACGATACCATTTACGGATACGCTCTGGAGAAACACCGCATAAATAGGCTATAACGATTATTTGGTTAAGTAGGGTAGTTTTGAAGATACCTTTTTTTAACCATCTTCTTGGTGAAGTTATCACAGGTACTTGAATAATTGTAATTTTACTTAGAGGCTTTAAAAGCCTAATCATTTGAAAGTCTTCCATAATAGGCATTTGTGGAAAACCACCAATTTTATTAAAAGCTGAGGCGGTAACAAATATTGCCTGATCACCATAGGGCATTTGCCATAAACGCGATCGCCATTTTACCCCCCACTCCACCAAGCGCAAACCCCAATGAGGAGCATCTATTTTTAAAGTAAAAGCGCCAGCTATAACCCCTGGTTCTGCCAATTTAGCACGAATCATAGTATCAAAACCGGGGGGTAGACAGGTATCAGCGTGGAGGAATAGCAAAATTTCACCACTGGCGATCGCCACACCAGTATTCATTTGTACAGCACGGCCAGGGAGCGAAGAAATCACAGTCGCGCCCAAAGATTGAGCAATCATAGGTGTGTTATCATTTGAACCACCATCAACAACAATCACTTCTACATTTGTACTTGGTTGAGTGCTATTGATTGTAGATTGAATATTATCAGATTCATTTAAAGTGGGAATAATCACAGAAATGCGAAGATTATGAATATTTTCCATCATTAGCTATTAATAAAATGACTAATCCTATTTTCTAAGTAAACTGATCAAAAGTGAAGATATCTTTAATTAATCATGTTATTAATTCTTCAAGTTATTGTGTGCATCGCCTTAGTAATTATCGTCGGTACATGGTTATCCCAAAGCGCGGATATCATGGCAGAAAAAACCGGATTAGGGCGTACTTGGGTGGGTACAATTCTGTTAGCAGGTGTGACATCTTTACCAGAATTAGCCACAGGATCTAGTGCAATAGTTGTCTGTATCCAACGTTTTTGGCTCAAAAGAGGCACAGAGATCACAGAGAAATGAGGTTTGGAGGGTTTTTTGGGTTGATTTCTGTGTTGATTAATTCTGCTTCTAGTTCTTTGACTAGGGATTGAATTACTGCTTTTAAGGAATTTGTGTTTTGAAAAATTTGTGTTTGGCGAATGTGACTAGCTCCGGTTTTTAATCTTTTTTCTAGTTGTTCTAAATATGGTTGGTTTCCTAAGTATTTAGCTGTTGCTGTTAATGTGTTTATGATATCTTCAACTATATTTTTTATTGGTCTACTATTACCTTGTGAATCTTCTATATAATAGGCTTCTATGCCATGCCAAGATGCTCTAAATAAATTTTCTTTTTCAATTAACCAAGGTAAAGGTTTTAATATAAAGTCTGTTTTTTTGCCTACTGGATGATGATAAAGATGGATAATTAATGTATGAATCAATGCAGCTAACATCATAGATTCTTGAATAGTTGGTTGAGCATCCATGATTCTAATTTCAATTGTTCCTAAATCTGGTTGTGGGCGAATATCCCAATGAATATCATGGATTGTTTTTAACATTCCCGCATTTTTAGCAGTTGTAAAAAATTGAGAAAATTCTGCCCAATTTTTGAATTTTGGACAAATACAGTAACTTCTCATAATTGATAAAAACCGATATCTAAAGGATGCAAACCCTGTATTTTTACCCCACCAAAAAGGAGAACTGGCAGATAAAGCTAGTAAAATAGGTAGATAGGGTTTTAGTCTAGACATCATTTTTATTGCTTCATCACCAGATGGCATTCCTACATGAATTTGTAATGCAAAAGTCATCATTAAATCGGCTAAGTAACCAAATGTACTTTGCTGATTTAGATATCTAGAAATAGGGGTGATATTAGCAATACGATCACAATATGGATGAGTACCCGCTGCACAAATTTCTAGTCCTAATTTCTGACATCGTGATTTTAAATCACGGATAATTTCTAAAATATGTATTTCTAATTCTGGGATATTTAAACAAACTGGAGAATTTATTTCTACAGTCGCTTGATTAAATTCAGCTTGAATAAAAGGATTCTGTGGTTTTAATTCTAAAAGCGGTAAAATACCATCTACCAATTGTAGAGTTTCTGGATCAAGTAATTGTAATTCAATCTCCATCCCTAGAGAGAATTGAGGAGAGCTTTTAAATTGTAAATCACTCAGTAAATCACTCATGTTATTAGTTAGGCGATCGCCCCTCCCCCCACTTAAAACAATGTCTTCCTATCTGTTAAGATGCCTTGAATGTGAACTATTTAACATCAGTCAAAAGCATTATTTTTATGTTCCTATTGGTATAGTGTGATTTCTGGCGATCGCTTATCATTAATAATTAACCATAATAGCAACCCCTAATTAATCAACCCAGTTGCTTAAAAACTCTACTTGTCCATGCATATCTTCTGCTGATTTTGTGTTAATCAGTCGCAAAACTCCGCGCATTAATTCACCAATTCCATATCGTTGTTGTGGTGCTAGAATTATCCCGGCATGAGATAAACCTTGTTCCAGTAAATTAGTATGAATCTGGTAAAAGTCTCTGGCATTAAAACTAAATATAACTCGGTTGTTTTCCTTAGCCCAAGTTAGCTGTTCTGGATCAGATTTGTACAACATTCCCACATCTGCAACTGTCAATACATCTACATTGCGGGAACGTAAAGCTTGAACAAAATCTTCATCCATAGAATCTTCGTCAATATAAAGTCGGATCTTATTCATCTGCTTTTTTATCTTTCTGGCTGTGTAAAGTTGCCAAACTCCAGTATTCAGACTCTGCTTGTGTTAACTCATTTTCTATCTGATCACGGTTAGCGTGATAGTAAGCTAAAGCTGCATAAACTTGGGCAAGGTTGAGGTGACTGATCCGACGGGTAATTTCTTCAGCATTTGCACCTTGTTTATAAAGAACAACTACCCGACTTACAGAGGTTCTAGTCCCTGCAATCATAGGACGACCATTACCCACATCAGGAGAACAAGTTATTAATGTACCAATGTTAGTAGCAGTTAACATAGTTGAGAGAATTTTTAGCTACGGTTACTTAATTGTAGTTTGTTAGCAATCAGTTGGGGATGATTATAAAGAATTAGTGAAACACAATCTGTATCGAGAATATATAAATCAACCATCTCCAACCTCTAGAGGTAATAGGAAGAGTCAACTTCTGAATCATCATCTGTAGTGCGTTCTGCACGAATTGATTCTGTAATGGCTGTAAAATCTATATCATCTTCAAAGATACCGGCAAATTTCATCCAAGCTGGTTCTGATATCTGAATTGGTACTTGCCATGAGATCGCTTCTATATTTTTTAATCGTTCTAAAAATGTGGCTTGAATTTGAGCAATAGCAGATTCTCTTGTTTCTGCTTGTACTCGACAGTCGGGAAATTCTTTAATAGATGCCGCAATTTGTCCAGATGTGAGTGGTTCTATTAAAAGTGTGACCTTGAGGTTACTAAATACATCAGATTGTAGTTGCTGCTATATAAATCATAGACAAGTCTAGACATTTATTTCTTACTTCACGGGGAGCATGGGAGCGGTTATCCCTCAGTAAGCTTTCACGCTTTAGCCAAA
>RDXV01000030.1 GCA_004292695.1 Nostocales cyanobacterium
AACCCAGATAAATTCAAGGGTAGAAGGTGAAAAATCAGAAAATAGGTGCAAGATATTTGCGGGGGATAGTCCCAAAAGCGTGCATTTTGGGTTGAAGAAGTCACAAAATTGCGGAATGACGAATAGCTGAAACTATTCCCTATTCCCTATTCCCTATTCCCTGTTCCCTGTCTCCACGAAACGACTTTTTCAGCAACCCCTATTTAGATGATTTACTCATTACTTTTTTGGTCTAAAATACCGCTTTCAATCATTAACTTTGGCCAGATTAATAAAAAGAAACCCATCCAAGTTAAAACAGGAATAGCCACAATAATTGTTAACCAAGAAATTTTAAAGAAATTAAATATTAACCAACTACCAAAAATTAACGTTACACCTGTGAGCATAATTGACCAAGGTTGACACCACCAAGGTTTATAATTCCAAGGATTAATATTTTTTGTCATATTTCTGAAATTTTGATTGAGAAAATCTATTAAACATTATCAATTTTTAGTAGAATATTATTAGTAATTTTCACAAAAATTAAAATATACATCATGGTTGGAATAGCAATTGTTGGAACTGGGTTTGGTCAGAAAGTACATATTCCCGCATTTCAAGCACATCATAAAACAGAAGTAAAAGCAATTTATCATCGAGATATTAACAAAGCGAAAACCATTGCTGAAAATAATAATATTCCGCATTTTAGTGATAAATTCACAGAAATTATCAACTTACCAGAAGTAGACGCTGTAAGTATTTCCACACCGCCATTTTTACATTATCAAATGGGTAAAGAAGTATTAGAAGCTGGGAAACATCTTTTATTAGAAAAACCTGTGACATTAAATGTTAAAGAAGCACAGGAATTATATGACTTAGCAAAGTCAAAGAATTTAATTGCTACCGTAGATTTTGAATTTAGATTTATTCCCGCATGGCAATATTTTCATCAGTTGTTAAATACAGATTATGTAGGGAATATTCGGTTAATAAAAATTGATTGGTTAGGTTCTTCCCGTGCTGATACATCTCGTCCTTATAATTGGTATTCTCGTAAAGATCAAGGTGGTGGTGTATTAGGTTCTTTAGGTTCTCATGCTTTTGATTATATTCACTGGTTATTTGGTCCAGTGAGTAAATTAAATGCTTATTTCAATACAGCAATTTCTCAAAGAATTGATCCTGAAACTGGAGAATTAAAAGTAGTAAATACAGATGATAACTGTTTAATTTCTTTAGAATTAGCAAATGGTACACCTTGTCAACTTGCTATTAGTGCAGTGGTTCACGCACCTAGAACCCATTGGATAGAAGTTTATGGAGATAAAGGAACATTGATTTTAGGAAGTGAAGAACAGAAAGATTATATTCACGGGTTTAAAATTTGGGGTTCTCAAATTGGGGGAAATTTAACAGAAATGGAAATTCCTAAACAATTATTATTTCCTCAACATTATAATGATGGGCGAATTTGTGCATTTTTAAGAGTCGTGGATCAATGGGTGACAGGAATTGAAACAAAACAGGAAATTACACCTTCTTTAAAAGAGGGTATTTATTCACAATTATTAATGGATTTATGTCATCAATCAAATGATTCAAGAATGTGGGTAAACGTACCTGAATAATCTTAGTGAGGACTTTAGTCCGCAAATGAGGAATAAATTCCTCACTACGAAGAGATTAAATTCAGATGATAGAATAAGAATAAATCAACCAAAGGTAATTTTTATGGCAACCCTACTCAGTGAAAGTAAATCACAGACGGGAATGGTTATTTCTTGGGAAGCCTTACCCGATGATTTTGAATTAGAGGATGAACCAGTGGATAATACGGGACAACCACTTTTAGCAGGGGCTTTGTGTGAAAGTTTAGAAATTAGTGGTTTTATTCAACCACAGATGTTAATTGCTGTGAATTTTGGATTATGTGCCACATTAAATGACCAATTTATTGCTAAAGCCCCAGATTGGTTATATATACCTTCAGTTAAGGAAATATTACCAGGAAGGAAAAGCTATACACCCCATTTAGAGGGGGATGTACCGGCTGTAGTCATGGAATTTTTATCAGATAAAGATGGTGGAGAATATTCATTTAAACGTACATATCCGCCGGGAAAATGGTTTTTTTATGAACAGATTTTGCAAGTTCCTATTTATATCATTTTTGATCCCGAAGGTGGTTTATTAGAATATTATCAACTGGAAAATGGACGTTATGAATTAAAACAACCAGACGAAAATGGTCGTCATTGGATTGAGTCAATGGGGCTATTTTTAGGAACTTGGCAAGGTGCAAAAGAAGGTCGTACTGGTTATTGGTTGCGCTGGTGGGATCAATCAGGAAATCTGTTACCTTGGGCGGTAGAAATGATTGAACAGGAACGTCAACGGGCGGAACAGGAACGCCAAAGGGCGGAACAAGAATCTCAACGTGCAGAACAAGAACGCCAGGAAAAAGAAAGGTTAATGGCTTATTTGCGATCGCAAGGAATTGATCCTAATAATTTACCTCAATAAATTATCTGAAAAATGTAGGTTGGGTTGACGAAAGGAAACCCAACATTTATTAACTTTTTTATGATGTTGGGTTGTGCTATCGCTTAACCCAACCTACGAAAAATAAAAATATCAACAAACTATAAATTTGTAGCCACATTAATAGCAATTAAAATTGCATTATTAACAGCCATATCTTTGCTATTTAAAATGACATTTTCTGAAATATTACGTTGAGCAACTACACCACAAACAACAGCAGCAGCAAAACCATAAACACTTGCCATTTTCAAAAGTGTACCAGCTTCCATTTCATAATTTAGGATATTTAACTTCCGATATTCTTCCGTAATTCCTATTAATTTTTGCATTAAATTAGGATTAGCAGAATCAGTTCTTTCTTGACCTTCATAAAAAGTATCAACAGAAGCAGTAATACCCAAATAATGCTCTATATTTAATTCCTTTGCAGCATTAACCAAAGCAACAGTTAAAAAAGGATCTGCAACTGCGGGATATTCAACAGGTGCGATATCATTTGCAGCACCTTGACGACACAAAGCACCACTACTAATAACAATACTACCCACAGGAATATGAGGTTGAATTGAACCACAAGTACCAATGCGAATAATTTTTTTAACTCCTAATTGCACCAACTCATTAACAACAATACTTAAAGAAGGCGCACCCATACCGCTAGTAGCAGATAAAATCGGTTTACCATTGGGTAAATAACCCAAATAACTATGTAAACCACGATTTTCTGACAATGTTTTTACATTGTTTAAATAATTATGAGCAATAAAACTTGCACGTTGGGGATCACCTGATAATAGAGCAATAGTTGGAGGTAAAAAACCCAAATCTTCCTGACTAAAATCAAGATGATATAAATATTTATTAGTCATAAAAACTCACATAAAATCTACACAAACTTATACTAAACTTACCTTTTTCCACCCCTGCGCCTCGTTTCTAAGCCAAAATATCATAACACAATTACAGTATCTCTTCCTAGTTCCAACTTAAATTTTGCAGTAATTGATTTTTAGACGAAAAAACACGCCCAAAAAATCAAATCTGGTGCATATCGAGGAGGTGCAGAATATCCTGCTAATCTAAAAATAAGGGTATATTATTAATTAAAGGGAATAGGGAATAGTTATAAATAAATATAATATTCTGACTCCTGACTCCTGACTCCTCAAATTATTGCATTCTATCAATTGTCCGATATTGAATTGCTTCTGCTACGTGTTGAGGTTTTAAATTTTCATCTGCTGCTAAATCTGCAATTGTGCGTGATACTTTAAGAATGCGATCACTTGCTCTTGCAGATAACCCTAATTTCCTAATTGCTGCTTCTAATAAATTTTTACTTGCATCATCTAATTTACACCAAGTTTGTAAATGACGACTTTGCATTTGTGCATTACATTTAACATTACTTTCTGATTGAAAACGATTAGTAGCAATATCTCGCGCTTTCTGCACTCTTTCCCTCACAGATTTTGATGATTCTCCCGTCGTCACTTGGGTAATTTCCTCTGGTTTTAACCTATTTACTGCAACTTGTAAATCAATTCTATCCATCAATGGACCTGATAATTTCGCCCAATACTGCTCCCTTTGTCTAGGTGAACAAGTACACCCTTGAATTGTGTCACCATAATAACCACAAGGACAGGGATTTGTAGAAGCTACTAAGGTAAATTGTGCAGGAAAAGAAACAGATTGACGAGTACGAGAAATTGTCACATATCCATCTTCTAAAGGTTGTCTTAAAAATTCTAAAACATCGCGTTTAAATTCCGTTAATTCATCTAAAAAAAGTATACCCCGATGGGATAAAGAAATTTCACCAGGACGGGGAAAACTCCCCCCACCAACTAAAGATGGACCAGATGCGGAATGATGGGGACTGCGGAAAGGTCTTTCTCTGACTAATGAACCGCGATTTTTTAACAAACCTGCTACAGAATGAATGCGAGTTACTTCTAAAGATTCCGAAAATTCTAAAGGTGGTAAAATTCCTGGTAAACGTCTTGCTAACATAGTTTTACCACTTCCTGGAGGTCCAACAAAAATTAAATTATGTCCTCCTGCTGCGGCAATTTCTAAAGCGCGACGTGCATGAGATTGTCCTTTAACATCTTGTAAATCTGCTAAATTTGTAGATGTATTTATAAAATTTTCTCTGATATTATTTAACTTGACTGGTTGATAGTTACTGGGATTATTCAATAAATTCACAACATCATGAATATTATTACAACTATAAACATTTAATCCTTCTACAACCGCAGCTTCTTGAGCATTATCAGCGGGAACAACTAAACCAGTAATTCCCATTTTTTGGGCAGTTGCAGCAATGGGTAAAACTCCAGAAACTGGACGTAAACTACCATCTAAGGAAACTTCACCTAAAAATAAGAAGTCTCCTAATAAATTGGGGTTGACTTGTTCAGAAGCTGCTAAAATACCAATACTAATTGGTAAATCAAAAGCGGGACCTTCTTTCCTTAAATCTGCTGGTGTTAAGTTAATAACAATTTTGCGAAGGGGAAAACCAAAACCTGCATTTTTTAAGGTTGCTTTTACCCGTTCTTTTGATTCTTGAATTGCTGAATCTGGTAAACCTAAAATCACAATTCCCGGTAAACCACCAGAAACATCAACTTCTACACCAACTTTGATGGCATCAATACCAACAATAGATGCACTCCAAACCCTAGCTAACATTTATTTTTACCATTTACTCTTTAATTTATTTACCAGATAATTGGGTAAATTTGCATGAGTGTAAACACTTAATAGGATTATCGGTAATTTATGAATTTGGGTTATATTACTAGGTTTAGTATCAATTATTTCTCAGAACTTAATTAAATAAATTTTTATCATATTTATTAGAGATAAAGTAAACTCTATTATTTCTATCTGTAAACTCAGTTACGTTTTCCCAGATGCGATAAATGTAGAATTAATTTAACTGAATTTTCATGGAGTCTAAAATATTAGCAAAATAACTAAAACATCCAAAGATTTTAAGATAATGTCCATAATTTACTGATCAGATTGAATGTAGGTAAATAATTGGATAATTAAGTGTATTTACAACGGTTGAGAAAGTATAAATTGGTTGTGAGGATATAAATTTATCAAATTGTCAAATTCTCACTAAAAACAGTTTTTAGAGGTCTTCTTGTTTACAGATATACAAAAAATAAGTTTATCCATCTGCCACTTTATCAAATACCATGACTTCTAAATTAAAACTGTTAACATTGTTGCCTAAATCTTGATTTATGGCAGATGTAATTGAGAGTAAAGCAAAAACAATAAATCGAGAGATAAATATATAAAAGCTGCCATAGCAGTTGAAAATTTTAAAGATCAAGGAACTACAATTGGTGAATTCAAAAGTGTGAATTCCCGAACTTTTTTGTGACTTAAAAATTTATGTTTTACCAAATCAACCAAGGTTAATTTGCTTTTTTACTTTCACAATTAACAAACTAGATAAAAGGGCAATGTACCATGTCGAAGGTAACTGAGAAGCCAAAGTTAACAGAACAAGTGCTAGAAAACTCTAAAGTTTGGTTAAAAGTTGCCGTAGCTTTACCGGTGGCGATCGCCGCTGGTTTTCTAGCCACTGCTAAAATTGAACAATTAAAAAAACTCACTTCTTCCGTATCTGTAGCACCTGTACCCAGTACAACTACTGCCATAGGTAGGTTAGAGCCGCGAGGAGAAGTAGTGAGAATTGCTGCACCCAACTCAGGATTATCCGCAGGATCACGGGTACAGCAACTTTTGGTGAGGGAAGGACAAAAGGTACAGCAAGGTCAAGTTATAGCGATTTTAGACAGTCGTGATAGTAATATGGCTGCTGTGGAAGAAGCAAAAGCGAGATTACAAGAATCCCGTGGTAATTTTATCCGCGTTAGGGCGGTTTCCCCCAGGGATATTCAAGCTCAACAAGCTGTAATTTCTCGTTTACAAGCTCAGTTATTAGGTGAGAGAGAATCTCAACAGGCTACAATATCTCGTATAGCTGCTGAATTAAGTGGTGAAAAAGTTGCCCAAACAGCAACCATTAGAAGATTAGAAGCTGAATTGAGCGGACAAAAAGATAGTTTAAGAGCGACAATTGACAGAATTAGAGCAGAACAGCGAGATGCGGAAGTTGACGCTGGGCGTTATGATTTTTTATACCAAGAAGGGGCAATTTCTCAACAGGAAAGAGATAAAAGGCGTTTACGTGCTACTACTGCTACTCAACAAGTACGAGAAACTCAAGCCAGTTTACGACAAGCAATAGGAACATTACAACAACAAATTGCTGAAGCTAGGGCGACACAAATGAAAACCATTGCCACCTTAGAACAACAATTAATTGAAGCTACCGCCACCCGTGATAAAACTATAGCGACATTACAAAGACAAATTGATGAAGAAAGGGCAAGATTAAGTAGATTATTAGATGTTCGTCCTAGTGATATTCAAGTTGCCCAAGCTCAAGTTAGTAATGCAATTGCTGTTGTCAGAAAAGCCCAAGCAGAACTGCAATTAAGTTATGTCAAAGCACCAACAGAAGGAGAAATTTTAAAAGTTCATACCAAATCTGGCGAAGTTATGAGTACCAACGGTATCGCCGAAATTGGACAAACAGATCAAATGTTTGTAATTGCAGAAATTCCTGAAGATAGTATTGGTAAAATTCGCCTTGGACAGAGTGCGACTATTACTAGCGATAACGGCGCATTTAGTGGTTCATTAACAGGAAATATCACAGAAATAGGGCGTAAAATCGGTAAAAAAGATGTCTTAAATACTGATCCCGCCGCTGATATTGATGCCAGAGTTGTAGAAGTGAAAATTGCTCTTTCGCCACAAGATAGTCAAAAAGTATCTGGTTTAACTAATGCTAAAGTTGTGGTGGAAATTAAAACAGACAATCAGAACAATACAAAATAAATTAATAGTCATCAATCTCTTCATTTAATCCCCATTTTCAAATATCAAACCCACACAATAAAATGGCTCAGAAAATACCTCTATCTTGGCTACAACTGACAAGAGAAAAAATACGCCTAGCTGTAGCTTTGTCAGGTATTGCCTTCGCTGATATTTTGATGTTTATGCAGCTAGGTTTTCGAGATGCTCTCTACTACAGTAATGTCAGAATGCACACCAGTTTAAAAGGAGATATAGTTGTTATTAATAATCAATCTAATGCCGTTTTAGCCATGAAACCTTTTTCCCAAGTCAGGTTATACAAAGCTTTAGATTTATCAACTGTAGAATCTGTGCATCCAATTTATTTAGACTATACAAGTTGGAAAAATCCCGTTACAGGTCGTCCTCGTAGTATTCTTACTTTTGGAGTGAATCCAGAATTTAATGTTTTTGATTTATCAGGTGTTGATGAAAATATAGAGAAATTAAAACTACCCAACGTGGTTTTATTTGACCGTTCTTCTAGAATGGAATATGGACCAATTGCCAGCAATTTTGAACAGGGAAAAGATGTCAAAGCTGAGGTGAGAGGTAGAAGAATTCAAGTAGTAGGATTATTCACTTTAGGAGCTTCTTTTGGTGCTGATGGAAATTTAATTACCAGTGATTTGAACTTTCTAAGAATCTTTCCTAACCGTCGTAAAGGATTAATTGACATTGGGTTAATTAGATTAAAACCCGGTGCAAATGCCGATGAAGTAGCGACATATTTAAGGACTTATTTACCAACAGATGTTAATATTTTCACTAAACAAGAATTTATTGATTTTGAAAGGAATTATTGGGCAACCAGTACCGCTATCGGTTTTATTTTTACTTTAGGGACAATTATGGGTTTTATTGTGGGAACTGTAATTGTTTATCAAATTCTCTATACAGAAGTTACAGATCATTTATCTGAATATGCTACCCTCAAAGCTATAGGCTATACTCAAAATTATTTATTAACGGTAATTTTACAAGAAGCTTTTATGTTAGCTGTTTTAGGCTATATTCCCGGTTTTGCCTGCGCTTTGTTTATGTATCAAATAGCCAGAGATGCAACTTTATTACCAGTTTTTATGAGTTCTTATCGCGCTATCATGGTGTTGATTTTAACTATTTTAATGTGTTTTATTTCTGGGGCGATCGCCATGAGAAAACTCAGTTCTGCTGATCCTGCTGATATTTTCTAACTGATATTTTCTAAGTAACAACCATTTATGGGAGCATCCCAATTTTGAAAAAATAACCGCAGTGACACTAAAAAATCTCTTACCTTTGTGTCCTTTGCGCCCTTTGCGGTTCAATCATATCAAGGCTTGGAGCGTTTATTTCGTAAGATAAACATAAATTTACACATTTGGGATGCTCCCCCATTTATAGCTCTAGCCATTTCGATTAGGACATGATGAGTCTTGAAAACCTAATAAAAACCAGGGTTTTACTCTTGCCTTTTGCCTATTGCCTTTTGCCTTCTACTCTAATATTTACCATTGCTAATTATGAACACAAAAGAACCAGTCATTACCATTAAAAACATCAACCATTATTATGGTAAAGGTGCGCTGAGAAAACAAATATTATTTAATATCAACCTAGAAATCTATGCAGGGGAAATTGTGATTATGACTGGACCATCTGGTTCAGGTAAAACTACATTATTAAGCCTCATTGGTGGTTTACGTTCTGTGCAAGAAGGTAGCCTAAAATTTTTAGGTAAAGAGTTATATGGAGCTAGTCAAACTCAACTGGTTTATAGTCGGCGCAAAATTGGTTATATATTTCAGGCACACAATTTACTTGGTTTTTTAACCGCTCGGCAAAATGTACAAATGGCCGTGGAATTAAATCAGAGAGTTTCTCAATCAGCAGCTATTAAAAAATCAGAAGCCATGTTAAGCGCAGTAGGGTTAGCAGAAAGAATTAACTACTACCCAGACAACTTATCTGGTGGACAAAAACAACGGATTGCGATCGCCCGCGCATTAGTCAATCAACCCCCATTAGTTTTAGCGGATGAACCCACCGCCGCCTTAGACAAACAATCAGGACGGGATGTAGTAGAAATCATGCAGCACCTAGCCAAAGAACAGGGAACAGCAATTTTACTTGTCACCCATGATAACCGTATTTTAGACATAGCTGATCGCATCGTGGAAATGGAAGATGGACTCTTAACCCGTGATGCCCAAAACACACCTAACAAAAATAAGGTAAGCATCCCCGCATCTGATCACAATTAACCACAAGTCATTATCTGTTAAGCCTTAGCCTTGCGATTAGGTGTATTGGAAGAAGGCGTGGTACTATTTGGCTGTCTAGTGGTACGGAAAGTAACATTAACCCCCTCATTTGACTGTTCCAACACCAACAAAGGAGTCGGTTTTGCCTTTTGATCCCAGTGCATATAAACAATACGACCCTGTATAGTCGGTTGCCATGAATCATCTTCATTTCTGGGACTCAGGTATGTTTCTATACAGTCCATTATCTGGCTAATCGTAGTAGAAGTAGCTTGTGTTGGTAACTTAATCAACCTAATTTGAATCCGAAATAATACTCTCTTAACTGTGTTAGGAGGAACACCTGTTTCATGTTCAACATCAAAAATCTCATCTACCTGTCTACCGGCACTACTAGCCACCCCTACTTGTCCCTGTTGAGATTGACCAGGACGCAAAGCTGTAGAAATTTTATCTTTAATCTTGACCTTAATTTGGTTCACAATCCCAAAATGAAACACTTCTTCAGACATCCGCATCCGCAGATAATCCAGGTTAAAATCCCTAGAGTGAATTAAATCTGGATTGGTTTCCATCTTGCGAATAGTTTCCAAAGCCAACTTGAGCTTTTTTTCTAACTCTCGCGTCCTGAATTTCTCAAACTTAACTTTCTTTTCATATCTTTGAACTAATATCTTGCCATAAATGACCATTGCTATTATTCCTAATAGCAACCCACCACTTGTAAACATTAATACAGGTGTTATCGGAAACTCATCTGCCTGTGCTTTTTGGGTAGACTTTTGAGTTTTAGCACCTGAAGACTGGGCGAGAAAAATTGTACTAAGCATGATTAGCAAATTAAAATATTTTACTCGTAATGTTTAGAATGCCCAAGAATTTGGTATCACCTTACTATTCTGTTAATATTTTTTAACATCATATTACTTTATTAAGTTGTTTATATGCCTCAATCCCTCATTAATGCTCGTGATTTATACAGTATTCGTCTGATAGCAACGGATATGGATGGAACATTAACCCAAGATGGAAAATTCACTTCCGCACTTCTGCAAGCTATGGAAAAATTAGCTACCGCTGGAATCAAAGTATTAATTGTGACTGGAAGATCCGCTGGTTGGGTGAGTGGTATAAATAGCTTGATGCCAATTGCAGGTGCAATAGCCGAAAATGGCGGTTTATTTTATTCATCCCATAATTCAGAATCCATAACTTTAACAGAAATTCCTGACTTAGCAAATCATCGTCAACAGTTAGAGGCTATTTTCGCTCAATTACAACATCATTTTCCCCACCTAAAAGAATCATCTGATAATCTATTTCGCCTCACTGATTGGACTTTTGATGTCTCTTCCTTGACATTATCACAGATACAGTACATGAGTAACATTTGTCAACAACAAGGTTGGGGATTTACATACAGCAATGTTCAATGTCACATCAAACCACAAAAACAAGATAAATCAGTAGGATTGTTAAAAGTATTACAAAAATACTATCCTGATTATTCATTAGATCAAATTGCTACAGTAGGTGATAGTCCTAATGACGAAACTCTCTTTGATAGTCGTTATTTTCCCATTTCCATTGGTGTAGCTAACGTCAATCATTATTTAAACCAACTAAAATATCAGCCAAAATACATCACTACTGCTTCTGAAGGACAAGGATTTATTGAGCTATCTCAATATATTTTGCAAAGTTAAGGGAACAGGGAATAGGGAATAGGAACAGGAACAAATCAATATTCTCCTCCTGAATTCTGTGGTATGTATCTTAAATAACTTTTTTTCTAAAAAAACTACTTTAAAATCTACCTGTGGTATCTGTTGAAAAATTTTCAATCTTTGCCATAGTTAATGTTGACTAGGCAATCAGCAAAGCGAACAGGAAATTAAAAACTGTACAGGTTATCAAACCAATAAACTAATTGTATATATAAAATTACAATATTCCAGATTAAAAATTGATAAGTCAGAGTAATACCATTTTTACTATTTCTTTGTTATTTTGTATTTAACGGGACAGTTATTCTACATAGCGTGAGTTTAAATAGCAAGTAGTTAGAGAAGTCCCCTATTTGATGATATTTGAATGAGAAATTAAATGCAGATTTCTCTAGGTCATCAAAAAAATGATCAGAAGTCAAAGAGAGCAAAATTTCACCATTCAGCAACACAGAGGAATGACAAAAATGATCACTACAAACAATCAATCTCTTACTTTTCCTAACTTAATGAACCAAATTGGAGAAATTTCTCAAAATCATCACAAATATGATTTACTCAGACCTATCCGTCAGTGGTTAGATGAAGTTGAAATTAACAACCATAAACTAGCAAAAATGATTGCTAAACTAATTCCTGCTCAATGTCCTTTTGAAAGAGATATAGTAATTTTTGGACGAAAAATTGCCCATATTCCCCCTATGTGTAAACTCAATCCACTATATGAACAATTTGTGGGCTTGCGTTTTCGTGCATTATGTTATTTAGTAGATGAATGTGGTGAGGATATTCAATCCTACTGCTAAATACACTATTCTCAAAAACTGTATGAATATCAAAGTTGAACATCAACCTAACCCAGAGAGATTAAATCAATTAGGTGTATATAAATGGCCAATATGGTCAAAAGAAGTCTCCAAATTTCCCTGGACCTATGATGCTCAAGAAACCTGTTATTTTTTAGAAGGGGATGTGGTAGTTACCCCTAATGGGGGAAAACCAGTAAAAATGGGTAAAGGAGATTTAGTCACTTTCCCTGCTGGGATGTCTTGTACCTGGGAAATTATCCAAGATGTCAGAAAACATTACAGTTTTAATTAATTAATTGAATTTAATTGAATTTAATTAACAAATTAACTAAGTTGTCACCAATAGTTAATTAATTTCATGCTCCTACTCTCCTGGTAGATTGAGAGATTAAATACTTACAAAAAATTCTAATTTTAATTGAATAGGAATTTCATAGGAATTAAAAAATTAAATAGGTAATCGAATCATAAAACTTGTTCCTTCACCCATAGTAGAACTACAGGTAATTTCACCATCATGTTTTTCTACTATTATTTGCTGGGATATAGATAAACCTAACCCCGTACCTTTACCAACTTCCTTAGTTGTATATGAATATTCAAATAAGTGACGTTTCACTTCCTCAGACATTCCTATTCCTGTATCTTGAATAGTTATTAAAATAGCACTACGGTCAGAATTTACACTGGTTTTGACAGTGATTTGATGTAATTTCCTAGAACTAAAAGATTCAATTGCATCAAGAGAATTGGTTAACAAGTTCATAAATACTTGATTAATTTGTCCGGGAAAACACTTGAAATTAGGAATATTTCCATAATCTTTAAATACTTGAATAGCTGGACGATTACCTTGATTTTTTAAACGATGTTTTAATATCAACAATGTACTATCTAACCCTTCATGGAGATTATAGAACACTTTTTGCTGATTATCAGCACGAGCAAAGGTGAGCATAGAATGACTAATATCTTGAATACGTTGGGTAGAATCAGTCATTGAGTTGATTATGTTCACTAAATCAGATTTAATAAAATCTAAATCTAAATCCTCTAATTCTGAGGCTATTTCTGATGTGTATTGGGGGTAATTTTTTTCATAAATACTAATTACATTTAATAGTGTTTGAATGTAATCATGGACATAGGGTAAATTTCCCACTATACAACTCATGGGGTTGTTAATTTCATGGACAATACCAGCAGATAACTGTCCTAAGCTAGAAAGTTTTTCACTTTGAATTAATTGGGTTTGAATTTTATTCAATGCTTGTAATGCTTGGTTTTTTTCTGCTATTTCTTTTTCTAAATTCATTGTGTAGCCAGAATTTTCTGTGGCTATACTAGCTAAATGGGTAGCCATTTTTAAAATAGCTAAATGATACGATGTAGGATAACAAGGAGTAGTATGAGAAATGGCAAATGTTCCTAATACTTCTCCTGTTTTGCTCAGAAAAGGAGAAGACCAACAAGCACGAATGTTATGATCTAAAGCGAAATCTTTGAAATTAACCCATACTGGATCAGTAGCGATATCATTGACAAATACAGCTTCTCCTCGATATGCTGCTGTACCACAAGAACCCGAACATTCACCAATCATTAACCCATCTATACCTTGTGCATATTCAACAGGTACATTTGGTACTGCTCCTGCTTTTAGTTTATTTTCTTGAGGATCACGAATTAAGATAGAACAGTAAGCATTGGGTAAGATTTTCTCTAGTAATAAACAGAGATGATTATAAATACTTTTGATTTCTTTACCATCAGCTACTTCCGCTAATATTGTTGATTGTATCTGCTCTAAATTAGATTTTATTTGTCTATCAAATAAATTGGTTAGTAGGTAAGAAATAGATTGTAAACAATGAATTTCGTTTGTTGTAAACTTGCGTTCTACTTGGCTATATATTTCTAATAAACCTAAGATTACTTGAGATTCTGAAATAATTGGGACGCTGACACCGCTAATACTATTATCAGGTAGTGGTGTGGGATGATTTTCATAGAAACCTTGATAAATTTCCTCGGTTAAAACAGAGTGTTCATGATTGAGAATTTGTTTTAAAGGTGGATAAGATTCTATATTAATATTTTTAATTTTTGCTACTGGTGAAAAACCGTAATTTACAACTTGATATAATGATTGACCATCTGAACCTACTTGCCAAATTCTGACATGATCTACCTGAAATGTATCAGCAATTCTGACAACAGCAATTTTACAAAATGCTTCATAGTTGTTAATTACTAATGCTTTTTGTCCTAAGTCTGTAATTAAGCTTTGGTAAATTGATATGCAATGAGTAGATGAAGAATAGGATTGATTCGCAGAGGAAAATGTAACCATAAGCTTGCAGTTAATCTATGAATTAATGACCATCTGTGAACAGAGATTATTTATTTTGTCATAATTCAATTGTAACCATCATAAATTCTAATCCTGAGTTACACCAACTACAATGTATCACAACTTTAATTTTGTGTATAACAATGAACTTAATGTAAAGTTAGTTAGTAGATAAATGAGTACGGAGGCTACAATATCTTGGGGATACTGTATTAATAATTATACAGCATCTTTGTTAATTTCTGTCCATCCATGTAGAGGCGCGATCACATTCATTACCTGCAAAATTATTTCTGGGGGTGCTTCTGATAGCAAAATACTAGGATAAACCGCAGTACCCCATTCAGGATGAACTAAGACAGAGCATTTATTTTTAATGACAGGATAACCCAGTAAAGCTTTCACAACTGCTGTATCATCATGGGGAACTGCTCCGGGATGGGAAAGTAAAGGATAACCTGTACGGGGATCAATCAAGTCAGTTACATAGCTGCGATCGCGTAAATTAAAGGCTACATCACAGCCAAAGCGCATAAATTTTTCCCTTAACCTTTCCTTTTCCCTTTCCACTTCTCCCGTAACTTCAACTAGGGGATATCGAGCTTGTTGTAAAACCACTACCACCCATAAAAACTGTTGCTGTTTCCAATCTGGTAATATCTGTTCGCAGTTGGCACATATATACTGACTGGGGTTATGAATTGAAATTTGAATAGCTTTTCCCATGTTGCCAACAAAATTAATGGGATAGCTTGAGTTGGGGATACAAACACTAGAATAGCTCACCACATTTTTTCTGTTTTTGTCAATTGGTTATTTTTTACTCTGATTAGATGATAACTCTTAATAGGGAATAGGGAATAGGGAATAGGGAATAGGGAATAGGGAATAGGGAATAGGGAATAGGGAATGGAGAATAGTTTTAGCTATCTGTTATTCCCAGATTTTCTAATTGATCAGACATAAAATGTACAGTTGTTCAGGTTTACCCTTCAAACATCTTGCAGTTGCTGTCACATCTAATAGCCTCAAACCTTTGATTTATCTTGGTTTTACATTTATATGGCTAACGCCACGCTACGCTATCAGCAAGTCCTAAATAGACATAAGTAATAGTAGTTTAACTCAGCTTTAAGGAATTAACTGGTACATCTTCCCAGGAAGTTACTGTACGTAACCTTGCTACCCAACCTTCGGCTTTTTGTTTTTCCGTAAGTTGGTTTTCAAAGGATTCATGACAATCCTGTGCTTGCTTTTGATCACAACAGGCAATACAAGCATGAATCATGCCTGAAGGATCAATTTGTTCATTTACCCAAATAGTCATATTCAAACCTCTAAAAAATGTGTTTGTAAAACAGTAATCAAATTGTTATATAAAGTCAAGTGGAATAGGCAAGCCTAAATAGTAAAACATTAATGATCACTAATCACTCAGACTCAATATTATTGCTGTTTATAGCATACTATTTATCGGTTATGGAAAATTTGTATAATTGTCATAAAATTACAAAATTTAACCTGAATCTATCTATAACTGTAGCTCAGATAATTAGGACATGATTAGTCCTTGAGACCAAAGAATAAACAGGGTTTTACTCTTGCCTATTGCCTATTGCCCCTTGCCTTCTGCTATATAACTGAGAGTGAAAATTATTAATATTTCCTTAATAACCCAAGTTTTCAGTACATCCCAATTATTCATGTTCATGTAGAGGATCTAGGGTTGCAGCTAAAAATTTCTTAATAATGGTTGTTAACTGCTTGAGTTTCACAGGTTTTGTGAGATAGTGGGTTGCACCAGCAGCGAGACATTTTTCTTTATCCCCTGGCATGGCTAAGGCGGTTAAGGCAATAATAGGAATATGAGCAAAATGAGAATCTTGGCGAATCGTTTTTATTGCTTCCATACCATCTACTTCTGGCATTTGAATATCCATTAAGATTAAATCAGGACATTGGCTATTAGTAAGTTGGATGGCTTCTTTACCATTTTTAGCAACAATAATACGATATCCTGAAACTTCCAAGTAATTGGTAATAGTAAAAATATTGGCTTCGTTATCTTCAGCTAGTAAAATTAGGGGTGATTGTTTGGGAGTTGGATAAAGAATAGAATCTAAATCACATAAGGATGGATTAACAGTTTCTAATTTAGTGTTACAGAGATTGTGACAAGGTAAAAGTATGGTAAAACAACTACCAACACCGATGGTACTGTCAACACTGACTTCACCACCATGAAGTTCCACAATTCGTTTGACTAAAGATAACCCTAAACCAGTACCGTTATATTGACGATTTAAAGCACTGTCTATTTGTACAAAGGGTTGAAATAACTTATGAATATTTTCTGTAGCAATGCCAATTCCTGTATCTATTACTTTAATAGCGACGAAATTTTTGGATGAGGAATTTTGAAATGTTGCGTCTAGGGTAATTGTTCCCCCTTCGGGAGTGAATTTAACGGCGTTGTTGAGTAGGTTAATTAAAACTTGGCGAATCCGTCGTTCATCTACTAATATTTCTGGTAAATTGGTTTGACTGTTAATTTCTAACTGAATATTTTTTTGAAATGCTTGTTGTTTAATAAATGTCACACTGGATTTACAAACTTGCTGAATGTTAGTGGGTGCATAGTGTAATTCAATTTGTCCGGCTTCAATTTTAGATAAGTCGAGGATGTCGTTAATGAGTTCTAATAAATGTTTTCCGCTGCGTTCAATGGTTTCTAAACCCTGTCTTTGTCGAGAATTAATTACTCCAAAAGCTGAGTCTTGTAAACCTTCAGAAATACCAAGAATGGCGTTTAAGGGTGTGCGGAGTTCATGACTCATGTTAGCGAGAAATTCATCTTTGAGTCGGGTAGCGCGAGCGAGTTGTTCATTAAAAGCTGCTAGTTGTTTATTTTTTTCTTGCAGTTGATTTTCTACTTGTTTGCGTTGACTAATATCAGATACTCTGACTAGGTTCATTCTCTGACTACCTATAGTAATTTCTTTAGCGGCTATGCTACCCCAAAATATTTCACCGGTAAAGGTTTTATATTCTATTTCCCGACTCCACATACCACAAACGCTCATTTCTGTCATAATTGCTTGGATTTCTTCGGGGGTAAATGGATGTTTTTGTAGTATATGTCCTTCAATGTCAATTAAGTCATCTTTACTATTAGCTGCGAACATTTCTACAGCTTTTTGGTTACAGTCTAAGGTTCTTACGGTTTCTATATCTACTAAAAAAATGGCATCGGCTGATTCATTAAATACTGCTTGTAGTAAGTCCCGACTGCGGATAATTTCAGCTTCTGCTATTTCCCTTTGATGAAGGGCAGCTTTTTGTTCGGTAATGTCTACTAAATAACCTATTATTTCTAATGGTTTGCCTGTGGGATCTTTTACTAGGCGAAATTCATCTTCTAGCCAGCGATAATTACCATTTTGATCTCGAAAACGATATTGATATAAATGATATTCTTTTTGTTCTAAATGAGATAAATCTGTGAGTATTGTTGTTAAGTCTTCTGGGTGAATGTGGTTTGACCAAAAGTTTGTTTCTTGTAACCATTGCGCTGCTGTATAACCCAGGACATGATGAACATTATCACTGATGAAGGTAGCTGTAAATTTCTGGGATGGGTGACAGGTATAAATGACTGCTGGACTACCAGAAAGTACAAATTGTAGACGTTCTTTGAGTCGTTTATTTTCTAGTTCTTCCTGTTTGCGATCGCTAATGTCAAAGTTCAGGCCGATCATCCGTTGGGCGTTTCCCTGTTGATCTCGCTGTATTAAAGAATAGGCTTTAATATACTTAATTTTGTCATTGGGGCAAATAATTCTAAACTCTTCTTCAAAGTCTTTTTCTCCTGCTATGGCTTGTTGAATGGCAATTCGGCAGGTTTGACTATCTTCGGGATGTATTACGGCTTTCCATGTTTGGGAAGTACCTGTAAAGTCTGCGAGGTTGACTTCATATAGTTGATACATTCGATGATCCCAAACCAGATGATCATTGATAATATCCCAGTCCCAGATGCCAATTTGGGCAGATTTGAGGGCTAGATCCAATCTATCAGAGATGTTACGGAAAGCAATTTCTATCTGTTTGCGTTCACTAACATCAATGATTAAACCATCCCATAAAATGTCACCGTTAGCTTGTTTTTCTGGTTGTGAAGAACACTGTACCCATTTGATTTTGCCTGATGGAGTAATAATTCTACCTTCCCATGACCATTTTTCTAAGGAAGCGGCGGAAGCGGCTATGGATGAAAATAATAGAGGTGTATCTTCTGGATGACCTAAACTTAATAAGTTATCGGCGTTTTCTAATACTACTTCTGGTTCTAGTTCATAAATTTCTCGACAGCGATCGCTGATATACACAAATTCATAAGAATTGTCTGGATGGAGAACATATTGATACATGACTCCAGGGACATTACTGGCAATGCGCTGGAAGCGGGCCTCATTTTGACGTAATCTTTTTTCTGCTTGTTTGCGGGCTGTGACATCCCGATCCATGCCCCGATAACCCCGAAATTGGTTATTTTCATCAAAAATTGGCACTCCGCTGGTTTCTAAGGTAATAAGTCTACCGTCTTTGTGGCGGTTGGTGTTTTCTAAACATTGAAAGGGGACTTGGACTGAGGCAAATTTAGTAAATTCTGCTAATACTCTATCTGCTTCTGCCGGTGGCATGAGATCAAAGGGTGTTCTTCCTAATATTTCTGCTGGTGTATATCCCAAGATGTTGATAATTTGCGGACTCGCATAGATATAAATGCCAAATTCGTTGACTTCCCAAACCCAATCACTGGATGTTTCTACGAGGTTACGGAAACGTTTTTCACTGGCTCGGAGTTCGGCGGTTCGCTGACTAATTTGGGCTTCTAGGTAATAATTTTGTGCGGAAAGGATGCCCAATAAGTGATCGCGTTCCTGTTCTGCTATTTTCCGTTCTGTGATGTCTTGGGCTATTGCACCTATGCGATATATTTTACCGTTAGCATCATAAATAGGAAAGCACCTACCCCAGATCCAACGAATTGATCCATCTGGCCTAATAATCCGATATTCAGTGTTTAAAAATTTTCTCTCACTAATTTTTTGATAGTGCTGATTTATAATCGCAATATCATCAGGATGAATTGCATCTTTCCAAGAATCAGGATTTTCATACAAACTTTCTATAGATTTTCCCCAAATCTCTGTGTATGCAGGGTTAACATATAGTAATTTTCCAGATTCTACTTCCCTTACAAGTATTACTTCTTGGCTATTTTCTGCAAATTGACGAAATCTTTCTTCACTATCTCTGAGTGCGTTTTCTGATTTTTTCTGTTCGGTTATATCTTGAGTCATGATTATGCCGGCGATGACTTGATCATGTTGATTTCTCACAGGAATGTTATGTGTAATATAAAGGCGATCCTGATATTCCACTTCGGCAATTATTGTTTCTCCAGCTAGTGCTTTTCTCATGTGAGGTACTACAACTTCGCAGGTTTCTACTGGAAAGATTTCCCAAATTGTTTTTCCTTCCATTTGCTGTTTATCTAAACCTTTGCGTGCCAGTTCTAAACCTCCCACCAATACGTAACGCAAATTATGATCAAATAATACGACTGCACCGTTAGGAAAGTTGTCTACTAAGGTGCGGTAAAGTTGTTCACTTTGACGTAATGCTTGTTCTGCTTTTTTCCGACTGCTAATATCTGTAATTGTTCCTATATAACCAATGGTTTTACCTGTTGAGTCTTTTTCTGCTACTGCTTGTCCAAATACCCAGTTTTCTACACCATTTACTAGTTGAAACCGATATTCTAAACAGAATATTTTTCCAGTTTTTACTAATAAGTTCCACTCTGTTTCTACTTTCTCTCTGTCTCCTGGATATAATGCTTTTTTCCATCCCGATCCTATGGCTTCTAAAAATGTTAATCCGGTGATTTCACACCATTTAGGATTAACATATAAACAGTTTCCTTTGCTATCAATACGATAAATTCCAACAGGGGCTGAGGTTGTTAGGGTTGCATATCTTCTTTCACTTTCTTGTAGGGCTTGTTCTATTTCTTTGCGTTCTGTAATATCTTCATAACTCCCAAGAATACCAATAATTTCCCCTTCTAAATTGTGTAGTGGTATTTTGTTAGTGTGTATATATCTGGTAGTTTGATTAATTTTTGTGAGTTTTTCTTCAATTTTAAATTTAGACTCACCAGATTCTATCACTTTCCGATCATCTTGTTGATAGGAGGCTGCCTGTTCTCGCCAAGGCATATCAAAATCTGTTTTACCAATAATTTCTGCACGGGAAGATAATCCCGCATCTAATAATAATTGACGGTTACAACCTAAAAATTTACTATTTTTATCTTTCCAAAAGATCGCCATTGGTAAACTATCCATTACCAACTGTAAAAGTATTTGATTTTCTTGTAATGCTTTTTCAGCTTGTTTATAAATTTCAGCATTTTCTTTAGATTCTGTAATATCTCTCGCCGCCCAAATTACTGCTTTATGAGAAATTGGGGAAACTTTGGCACTAAACCATACTCTTTTATGATTAATTTTTAATTGATATTCAACTTCTGTGGTTTTTTGAGTATTTAATGTTTGTCTAATAATGTTGATAAATTTCTCTGCTGTGGATGGGGTAAAGATTTCATGAACTGTTTTACCAAGTAATTCTGGTGCTGGTTTATAAAGTTTATTTGCGGCTGTGGGAGCAATTTTTAAATAACGTCCATTTTCATCTAAAACTAAGATTACATCCACCATTGCATTAAACAGTCCTCTCAGTTCACTTTCTGATTCCTGTAAGGCTTTTAGTGTTTTTTCATGTTCTCTTGCTAGGCGATTTTTTTCGGTTATGTCTCTTCCTTCTGGGATCAGCATAATTACTTTTCCTGTCTCATCTTTTAAAGGACGTAAGGAAAAATCTATAGTAGCTATCTGATATTTTGATCCTAAAATATCTACTTCATAACGGATAAATTCACCTTGAGCAGCACGGGTGATTGCTTGTTTTAATTGCTCTTGGGTATTGCTAGAAATTTTCCACCAATGAGCTTCCCAAAAGGGTTTATTAATAACGTCTTCTGGTTGTAAACCGCCAAATTCTAAGGCTGTTTGATTGGCTTCTAATAAGATTCCTTCTGTGTTTAATAATCCTGTAAATTGAAATGTGTTATTAAAAATAGCCTGAAATCTCTGTTCACTTGTTTCTACTTTTTTGGCTAATTCAATATTTTGGTTTTTGATGTTTTCATACATTTCTGCTTGTTGGATGGCTACAGATAAATGTACTGAAAGTTGTTGGAGTAATTCAATTTCTGTTTTCTTCCATTCTCTGGTATTACTACAATGATGAGCAATTAATAAACCCCATAAATGGTCTTGATTTTCTGGTTTTTGTGAATTTATAACTTTTTGATTTAATAAAATGGGTACAGTTAAACTAGCTTGAATTTGATTTTCTTCTAGAAATTTAATCTGATATTCTGTTAAATCTGCACAATAAATATCACTGATTGCTTTTGTCTCTCCTGCTAAATAATTTTGAATTTGATATTTTTGAAAGTAGTGATTTGTGGTTTTACTATTTAATAATTTTGCCCAATTACCAGATACAGATTCAGCACGTACCTGACAATTCATCTGCTGATCACATTGATATAATATCACCCGATCTGCTAATAAAAGTGTCTGTATTTCTGCTACTGCTGTTTGCAGAATTTCCTGTAAGTTGAAAAATTTACGAATGCGTAGGAGAATGTCGGCTAAAATTTGCTGTTGTTTTTCTTGATTTCTCAGTTGTTTTAAGAGTTGACTCTTATCTACAACTGTATGAATTGCTCCACAAAGTCGGTGAGGTGTAATCTTATTTTTAACTATATAATCATCAACCCCATTTTTCATGGCTGTTACTGCTATATTTGTGTCATCCTCTTCTGCGATCATGATGACGGGAATTTCTAATTTTCTGGTTTTTAACTGGTTGATAAATTCTAAGCTATTTCTATCTATTAATTTATGCTTTGTCAGTATTAAATCCGGTATATTTTGTGTTAAATGATTAAGTGCCGCTTCTGCTGTTTCTACCTCAACAATGCTATATGTAGCAAATTGATCTTGACTTAAATACTGGCAATATAGCAACCTATCTTCTGGCAAATCCTCCAAAATCATGATTGAGTAATGGTATATTGCCATAAAACCTCATTAGTAGTTGTTTGTAGTTCAGTGTACATTAGCATCTGTGCTATTTTTAAGGTATCACACTTGACAACTACTCACAATCCTGTAATATCGGTTATTTACATTGGTTAATTATGTAAATTCACGATGATCTTTAGTTGTGATGATCATATTTTTACTACTTTAATTGACTTTCGCTACTACATCTAGTCCGTCATTTTTGAGTTTTCCATCTTCCATATAAATGATCCGATCTGCGATGTCTAAAATCCGGTTATCATGGGTAACAAGTAAAATTGTACAATGTTGTTCTTTAGCTAATTTTTGCATGAGTTCTACTACATCACGTCCAGATTTTTTATCTAAGGATGCTGTAGGTTCGTCTGCTAATACTATTTTGGGATGACTTACTAATGCTCTGGCGATCGCCACTCTTTGTTTTTGTCCTCCTGATAAGTCTTCTGGATAATAATTTATTCTCTCTCCTAAACCTACTTCTTCTAACATCGCTACAGCTTTTTTATCAATATCTTGATTCAAATATTCTGGGTGCAATTCTAATGACATTCTCACGTTTTCTTTGGCTGTTAAAAATGTCATTAAGTTATGGGCTTGAAAAATATAACCAATCTGCCTACGTAATTTTGTAAGTTTATTTTTACTCGCTCCTAATATTTCTTGTTCTAATATTTTTAAACTTCCTTCCTGTGCGGAACGTAACCCACCCATTAATGATAATAATGTCGTTTTCCCTGAACCAGATGGACCAGTCATAATTACTATTTCCCCAGATTTTATTTCTAGGTTAATATCAAATAAAACCTGTTTTTTTAATGTTCCTTTGCCAAAATAATGATTTAGATTCGTAACTTTAATGACGGTATCAGCAGCAATTTGTGATGGAATACAAGTATCTAACATGATTAATTACCAATTTTGAAAATTATCACTTTTGTGAGTTCTAAAAAATTTCCGCAGGATCAGCAGCGCGTAATTTTCTCAGGGCGATCGCCCCAGAAATACTACACATAATCACCGTTAAAATAAACACTGTCACCGCCCGATCTACTTTCATGGAAATAGGTAACATTGTCGCCGCAAAGGTGACTTGATATAATCCAAAGGATAGGAAAAATGCTGGTAAATAACCTAAAATAGCTAATACTAATGCCTCTTGCACTAATACCGTCAGCAAGTAATTATCTGTATAACCCATTGCTTTTAAGGTTGCATATTCTGGTAAATGATCAGAAACATCTGAATAAAGAATCTGATAAACAATGACAATTCCTACAATAAATCCTACCCCAACACCTAAACCAAATATAAACCCAATTCCTGTACCATTTGCCCAATAAGTTTTTTCTTTCTGGGCAAAATCTTCTGTTGTTCCTACTTCTACAAATGGATTTTTAGGATCGCTATTTAATCCCTTTTGTAATTGTATTTTTAATTTTTCAATATCTGTACCGGGTTTGACGTTAATTAATCCTACTTCAATTTGTTCTGGGTTTCTATTAGTAAATAAATTCAAAAATGTGGAATGACTAGCAATCACATTACCATCCGCAGCAAAGGAAGCACCATTACTAAATACACCTTTAACACTCACTGTTTTATTATTTAATTCTGTTTGAAAATTGCCAGTTTTTTTAAAGGTGTCACCCACCGTACCATATTCTGGCCTACCAGCTTGATCAAACATTACATGACTCAATGCTTTAAGTTGATCTTTATTTTTCTGCACTTCTGGAAATTTTAAACCCGGTTGATTTGGATCTACTCCCCATACTAAAATAGCTCTATCTATTCTAGTTTCAGGATTACGCCATTGTCCAGTACCAATGTAAACAGAATTAACCGATTCTACCCCATCATAACTTAATACTTGGTACAGTTTCTGTCTAGGAAAACTCTTCACAGAAAACAGGGTACTAAATTGGGGATTAATTAATACTAAATCTGCTGATAAATTCCGATGAGGTTGAATTGCAGCATCAAATAATGCACTCTCAAAACCCATCTGAATAAATATCAACATATCCGCAAAAGCAATTCCAGCAACAGCAACAGCTAAACGGGTTTTTTCTTTTAATAACTGTCGCCAAGCTAAGGGGGTTTTAAGAAATAGTTTATTAGTCATTAGTCGTTAGTCGTTAGTCATTAGTTATTAGTAATAGTTTAGCAATTACCTATTACCTATTACCAATTAATGTTTGTACTTGTAAATTTGTGAAACTTGCAACTTTTTTACTATCTTCAGGATTCAACTTAATTTTTACCTCAATTACACGACTATCTAAATTTTCTCCCGGTTGGTTACTAAACACACTCTGACGATTAACTTGTAAGCCAATTTGCATGACTTCACCTTTTAATTCACCAGCAAATGTGGGACTGGTAATAATCGCATCTTGCCCAATTTTTACCTTATTAATATCTGTTTGATAAACTTCTGCTATGGCTAACATTTGTTGAGTTTGGGCAAAATCAGCAATTCCAGATTCACTAATCTTTTCACCAACACGGGTATGTAATTTCAGTATTTGCCCTGTCATGGGGGCGCGAATAAAAGCAGCTTCAAGCTCAGTTTTGGCACTGTTCAATTTTGCAATTGCACTTTCAACTTCTGTTTGCGCTAAATTTATATCTACAGGACGAATTTCCGCAATACTATCAAGTGTTCCTTGCGCTTCATTGATTTGTTTTTTACTGGTTTGATTAATCCGATTTAATGCTACTTTTGCCTCTGCTAACTGTTTACTGGCTGTAGTATTAATCCGATTTAATATGGCTTGGGCTTCACTTAATTGTTGTTTTGCGGTTTCTAAATCTAGCTTTTTACTATCAATTATCGAATTAGAAATTGCACCATCTACATACAATTTTTGATAGCGTTCATATTCTGATTCTGCATTCTTTAGTTCAGCAGTTAATTTGTTAATTGTTGCTTGTTGGGCAATTTTATCACCTTGCCATTGAGCTTCTATTCTAGCTATATTCTCGCTTTGAGCGTTTTTATCGCCTTCATATTGTGCCTTAATTCTCTCTAAGTTGGCTTTTTGGGCTTGAATGTCTCCCAATTTTGCCCCAGCTTTAATTTGTGCTAATTTTGCGTTAGCTACTCTGACTTCTTTCTCAGCTTGTAAAACTGCATTCTGTAATTTATCCCGTGAATATAAAATGGCTATTATTTCTCCAGCTTTAACTTGATCACCTTCTTTTACTAAAATTTCTGCTACTCTATCTCCATCTAATGATAAGGGTGCAGATAATTTAATTATTTCTGTGGCTGGTTCTAGTCTACCTAATGCTGTTACTTTATTAATAACAGGATCAGTTTCTGGTATTTCTCCTGTGGAAGCATTACTGATTTTACTAAAATTACTAACTCCATAAACTGCAATTCCCGCAGTAATTGTTGTGGCAATTAAAACTAAGGCTATTATTCCTTTGTTGGCTGGTTTAAGGAATATCTTATTATCCATATTTACGACTCCCCACTAAAAATTTTAATTTGCTCGTAATTTGGCTTTAAGTTTGTCTATCTAAAATTAATGATATGGAGATTTTTTGCTAAATAAGCGTTTAACATTTCTCCCAATAGTTGGCATTGTTCCATGAAATCTATAGTTTCGTCTCCCCAGAGTTTTTCAAGAATGACTCCATTAACAAAGCTCAATACAAATGAGGCTAAAACTCTATTTTCTATGCCTAAAAATTCACAGGTTGCTTGTTGATATCTTTGGTTGGCACGTTTAAAAACTCTGCTACTATTTAACAGGGTTTTTGAGTCTTGATTTTGACAAAAGTCAACCCAGACATAAGTCCATTTAATGAGGTAATCTTCGTTTTTAATTAGATAATTTCCTAATGCTGTCATCTTTTCTGTGAGGGTTTCTCTTCCTCCTAATTCTGATAAAGCTGTGATTACATCCTGTTCACTTATTTCTTCTACCAGTTGTTCAAATAATGCTTGTTTACTGGGAAAGTAGTGATACAGCGTACCTGTGGAAACTCCTAAACCTTGAGCAATTTGCCGCATGGTGATCGCTCCATAACCTTTTTGAGCAAATAAATCAAAGCATTTGCTGATTAGCTCTTTGCGGTATTGCTCATGGTTAACAATTTTCGGCATGGAGTCTTGGCGTTTTTTTATATCGAACGTTTGTTATGATTTAATGTAACAAGATGTTAACAAAGCTGTCAACTAGGGAAAATACGGATGAATTGAAGATGATCAATCACAAGGTAAAAATAATCTGAATAAAAACCCGACACCCGACACCCAGTCTCAAATTCAGCTGATGGTGGGTAATCCAGAAATGCTGGTCAAGCTGAAAATGTTAGAATTGAGCAACAAAAACTGAATAACAAATATCTACATTAGTAATAACGGTCAATATTTTTTCAGATAAGAAAAATGGACAACCAACCACAAGATCAAAAAAGCTGGAAAAAAGCAGCAACTTCTCTATCCTTAGTATTGCTGGGATCAGGGATGACCTTTGCAGGTGGATATTTAGCAGATAACCAGCAGAAAGTAGCAGAAACAGCATCTAAGCTGGCGGTAGAAAAGGTGAATGCAGCGATACCATTACCGGGGAATACAGATCCCAACTTCATTACCAAAGTAGTGGAGAAAGTTGGTCCTGCGGTAGTGAGGATAAATTCTGCGCGGACAGTGAAAACCCAACTACCAGAAGAATTTAATGATCCCTTTTTCCGTCGCTTCTTTGGTAGGATGCCAATGGAGGGACAAGATCGGGTAGAAAGGGGGACTGGTTCAGGTTTTATAATTAGTAATAATGGCCGCATTCTGACTAATGCTCACGTAGTCGAGGGAGCAGATACTGTCACTGTCACCCTCAAAGATGGGCGGACTTTTCAAGGTAAAGTAGTTGGTAGAGATGAATTAACAGATGTAGCGGTAGTCAAAATTGAAGCTAATAACCTACCGACAGTGACTTTAGGTAATTCAGATACATTACAACCTGGTCAGTGGGCGATCGCCATCGGTAATCCCCTGGGTTTAGATAACAGCGTCACCACAGGAATTATCAGTGGTACAGGGCGCAGCAGTAACCAAGTAGGTGTACCTGACAAGCGGGTGCAATTTATTCAAACCGACGCAGCCATTAACCCTGGTAACTCCGGTGGACCACTATTAAACGCTCGCGGAGAAGTAATTGGCATGAATACGGCCATAATTCGCGGAGCGCAGGGTTTAGGGTTTTCTATCCCCATTAACACCGCCCAAAGAATATCTAATCAATTAATCAGCACTGGTAAAGCCCAACACCCATATTTAGGTATTCAAATGGTGGGGTTAACACCAGAAGTCAAACAAAGAATTAACTCAGATCCCAACAGTGGTATTACTGTCAGTGATGATCAAGGAGTATTAATTATCAAAGTCATGCCCGACTCACCCGCAGCCAAAGCCGGGATCAGGTCTGGGGATGTGATCAAAAAACTCAATGGTAAATCAGTAGGTGATGCTACTGCCGTACAAAAAGCTGTAGAAGAAGCTCAAGTAGGGGGTAATCTCAACTTAGACTTACGTCGTAATGGTAGAAGTATGAGCATTGCCGTCAAACCTGGTGTTTTTCCCACCAACCTGCAATAGAAAACATCGGTTACAGATAAGTAAATACAGGGCGGGTTGATCCCGCTCTTGCCTTTTTAGTTGTAATCAAGGACATTCTTGATCCAAGAAATCTAATCACCCCAAGGATTTTACTCTTGCCTCTTGCCTCTTGCCTTTTGCCTTTTGCCATATTTAATATTGAGAACTAGATGAAGTCCGATAACTATAACCTAAACTAGAATCTTTTTGGATGTATTGTTTAATGCTATCAAAATCCATAAAGTAATCAGCAACATCAATGAGGTTATCGCTTGTCATACTTTGCAGTCCAATCACTTCAACTCTAGATCCTAATCTGCTTACTGCATTGACAGCATAGGCTAAATCACCATCTCCACTAACTAATACAGCGGTGTCGTAATATGGAGCGAGAGTAATCATATCCACCGCAATTTCCACGTTTAAATTCGGTTTTTTACCATTTTCTGGAACTGCAAGTATATCTTTAGTAACTACACGGTATCCATTACGACGCATCCACAACAAGAAACCCTGTTGTTTTTCTTTACTAGCGTCAACTCCAGTGTAAAAGAAAGCTCGTAACAGGCGGGATGTTTGGGTTAAACGACACAGTAATTTTACATAATCAATTTCAATTCCTAATTGTAAAGCAGCATGAAATAGGTTTAATCCATCAATAAAAATTGCTACCCTACCACGATTGAGATCATCTCCAATATTCATGTCATTAGTATTTTCTTCAGGCTTTTTGATATCTCGACCTTTAACAGAGGTTTTGAACGCAGGTGATCCTTGCCAATGAGGTTTTTCTTTCAGTTCTTTATATTCGTTTGTTGTTTTGTTATTATGATTATTAAGAAACATTGATACCTCTGGATTTTAAAAGGGGATGTTTGTGATAGATTGCCAATATAGCAATCATTATTAATGACTTGATGTATTCAGCTAAACTAAGTTTTATGAGTCAGTATCTCCCACTATATACAAAACTATATACAAAATTTAAGTGGGTAAATCTATATCCTAGTATAGCTGGTAATAATTTCATAATCAGTGTCATCAACTGAATAGAAAATTTTGTGAATTAACTGCAAATAAATTTCACGAACTATGTAATTTAGGACAATTTTTCAATTGGTATGATGACTATTCAGGAGTAATTGTTTTGCATAGTCGTGAGGATGCTAGAAACTAATTTTTTGTGTTGGCAATTATGGTTATTTTCTAGTTAGTTAACAACAGTTCAAGTAGAGGTTAGCTGGATGCTGTCAGAATTTGGGATGTTGTTTGCATTTAAACCTTGGACTGTCAGAACAGAACAGTGGGCATGATGGATAACATAATTGCTAATACTTCCTAACAACGCTTCGCTGATACCACTACGACCGCGACGACCGACTATAATTAGATCAGCTGACCAGTTTAAAGCGAGTTCACAAATAATGCGACCAGCATCACCAACTGTTTGGGTAAACTCAGTGTCAACACCATTTTTTATTGCTGTTTGCGTGAGTGATTGTATCCAGTGTAGTCGCTCTTGCTTGAGTTCGTCCCAAGCTTGCATATACTGAGTAATAGTATCTGTATGCAATGTCGGATAGATAGTTTCTGGTTGTAAGAATATCGGGTTGATATAAGGATCATCCATCGGGGATAAGACGTGAAGCAACATTAATTTAGCTGCACTGGTTTTAGCCGCAAATAGGGACTGATCAAAAATATACTGACTTGTATCAGATTTGTCTAGTGCCACTAAAATCTTGTGAAACATAGCTCGTCTTCCTTTAGGAGTATCTAATATTTATACCTTTTGTAGTTTTGCTCTGATGCTGTTTAAGTTATATTGGCCATGTTAATCAATTTTTTCTAAATGCAATGAATGATTTTATGGCTTAATGATAACTCACATTCAGTGAGAGTGTAGATATTGTAATTTTGTTGTAAGAATTGAGTGCTTAAAGTAGCCGTAATAGTGGTTAATTTTGACATCTTCTGAAAAATTATCTAGCCTTGGTTTGTGATCTAAGCACATTGATCAAAAGTAAAAATACAACAACGAAAATACAACAATAAAAATACAACAATAAAAATTCATACAAAAATTTATAGAATGGGCAAATTTCACAACCGCACAGAAGCCGGAAAAATGTTAGCACAAAGTCTGATTACTTATGCTAACCATAAAGATTTGTTAGTTTTAGCCTTACCTCGTGGGGGTGTACCAGTAGCTTTTGAAGTAGCTAAAACCTTGAATGTACCTTTGGATGTTTGTATTGTCAGAAAATTAGGTGTACCTGGTAACGAGGAATTAGCAATGGGAGCGATAGCATCTGGGGATATAGGAGTATTAAATTATGATGTCATCAATACTTTAGGAATAGGAAAGGAGACAATTCAGAAAGTCGCATCTGAAGAATTACAGGAATTAAAACGACGCGATCGCAAATATCGGGGAGATGCTGCACCAATAAATATTAACAATAAAACAGTAATTTTAGTAGATGATGGTATTGCTACTGGTTCAACCATACGAGCAGCTATTACTTTAATTAAAAAACAGAAACCTCTCAAATTAATTGTAGCTATTCCCATTGCACCAGCCAGCACTTGTGAAGAGTTAAAGTTAGAAGTTGATGAAATAGTGAGTCTAGAAAGTCCAGAACTAATGTCTGCTATTGGTTTATGGTATGAAGATTTTTCTCAAACTACTGATGAAGAAGTCAGTGAGCTTTTAAAACAGGGAAAAGGGAACAGGGAACAGTGATAACTGATAACTGATAACTGATAACTGAAATATGAACACTAGAAACTTGTGGAATGTTTTAGAACAGATAGTTACTATTGAGAGTGGAATTATTAAGCTAAAAGGTGAATTATTTGTACCACCAGCAGCTAAGGGAATTGTCATTTTTTCACAGAATGGTGGTAGTAGTCGCCATAGTACACGTAACCATTACTTAGCTCATTTATTGCACCAACAGGAAGGATTAGGAACTATTTTAGTAGATTTATTAACGGAAGAAGAGGATATTATTGATCAGCGTACCCAACATTTTAGTAATGATATTAGTTTTCTATCTAATCGTTTAATTAATGTCACTGACTGGTTATTTGAAAACCCAATTACTCAACATCTCAAAGTTGGTTATTTTGGTATTAATCGCGGTAGTGGTGCTGTATTTTTAGCAGCTATAGCTCGTCCTCAAAATGTAGGGGCGATAGTTTGTCGTAGTGGTTATACTGATTTAGTTAGCGAAAGTCTTAGTTATGTACAAGTTCCTACTTTGTTAATTGTTGGTGGTAATGATTGTGCGATCATGGCGATGAATGAGGATGCAATCACACAAATTCCTACTCACCATAAACAATTACAAATTATTCCTACAGCTAGTCATACATTTAGTGAACCTGGAGTAATTGAAGAAGTAGCTACATTATCAAGTCAATGGTTTAAATATTATTTTTCCTGTAAGAATTAAGTTGTTAGTTAATAATAAATATTATGATTTAGTTTACTGAATCTGAATAGGAATTTGAATCATAAATTTTGTTCCTTTCCCTGGAGTAGAGACAAAATCTATATTACCGTGATGTTTTCTAATAATTTCATAACTAATTGATAAACCTAAACCCGTACCTTTACCTACTGGTTTTGTCGTATAAAAGGGTTCAAATATATGTTTTTGAACTGATTCAGGAATTCCATTACCGTTATCACTAATAGATATTTCTAACTGTTGATATTCATTCATGGCAGTAGTGATAGTAATAATTTTAGGATGATTAAGTATTTCTTGATAGGAGTAGTTATTATGTTTTTCTTCTAAAGCATCAATGGCATTTGTAATAATATTCATAAATACTTGATTAAGTTGTCCTGCATAACATTCTACTTTAGATATTGCACCGTAATTTTTAATAATTCTAATTTTTTGATGCTCAGACCTAACTTGTAAACGATGCTGTAAAATCATCAGTGTACTGTCAATTCCGGCATGAATATCAACTGATTTTACTTCTGCCTCATCCATACGAGAAAAAGTTCTTAATAGTTTGACTATTTCCCTAATTCTTTTTGTTCCAGCTTTCATTGATGAAAAGAGTTTAGGTAAATCTTCTTTAACAAATTCTATTTCATTTTCAGAGATTTTTTTGTGAATTTCCGGTGTTGCATGAGGAAATTCTTGCTGATACAACTCAAGCAAAAATAATAAAACGTTAATATGATTATCTAAATATTCAATATTCCCATGAATAAAACTAATAGGGTTATTAATTTCATGGGCTACTCCAGCCACTATTTGACCAAGACTGAGCATTTTTTCTTGGTGAATTAATTGGCTTTGGGAATGTTTAAATTCAGATAAATGAGATTCTAATTCTTGTCTAGCTTGACGACTTTCTTCTTTTAATTTTATTGCTGTTGCCAGGGTAGAGTAATAGATATTGACGCTAAAGAAAACAAATAGTGATCCAAGAAAGAAAACAATTCCTGCTAAAATAGTAATTAAATCAATTAATTGATAGATAAATATAAAAAAAGCAATTAAGTAAACCAGGACAAAAAAAATCATTAAATTAAATAAAATTTGCCACTGTTTTTGCTCTTGACGAGATGTTAATAATTGTAGAATGCGCCGGGTTTTTACAATTGATAAAATCATAATTCCTGCACCTATAATAATAAATGTAGGAATTATATTGAATAGCATAGGATGAATTTTCATTCGTAAAAGATAGATGCCAAAGTTAAAGAGTAATATGGTTGAGTAATAGCTTTGCCAACTATAGACATTGCTTTTTTCATCCATACTCAGTATAACACTGACAATAACAGGCATAAATAGATAAGATGTATAAGTAGGTGAACAGAAAAAAACAGGAATATGTCACGAAAAGTAAAATATCCACACACCTGTTCCCCGTTCCCTGTTCCCTTGTCAAAACGACAAAATTTAACGCCTAGTTACTTATATTATATATATGTAATGTTTGATTGAATGTGAATAGTTAGAGTTTTGAATGGAAGAAACGCTATATAATCTTTTTTTATAAATTCCATCCCAAAGTATTGGCAACCTGATCAGCTAAATTCAAAGGATCAAATGGTTTAGCAATGGCATTTTTCATACCTAACTTAGCATAGCGACGACGATCCGCAGTTTGAATTTTTGCAGTTAGTAAAATCACCGGAATATTTTTTGTAGCTGGGTTAGCTTGTAAATTTGCAAAAGCAGCTATTCCATCCATATCTGGCATCATTACATCCAGTAAAATTGCATCAGGTTGGTACTTTTCTGCTTGAAAAATTCCCTCTTTTCCAGAACTAGCTGTGATCACTTCCCAACCAGCAACAGTTTCTAAACAAATTTTGGTTACTTCTTGGATATACTCCTCGTTATCAACTACTAAAATTCGTTTTTTATCCATGATTGATACCTTTAATCAATTGATATTATGTTCTCAGATAATCAACAGTAAATATTAGCACAGATTTTATGATTATTCTACTCAGATAGAAAGTTGAGTATTTAGGTAAACGATAGATTTTGTGGGTGAGTGATTCTAATAATTGTGAGTCATTCTTTGCAATAAATACATCACTCTTTCCTCAAATTCGTGGGTTGTGACTCGTCCTTTGGTTAAAAATTCTGTATGTCCTAATTTCAGACGATGCCGTTCTGAATCACCTAAATCTTGAGCAGAATAAACAACTACAGGAATATTACAAAGTTGATTGTGTTTTTTCAGCCAATCTACAACGGTAAATCCATCAATTTCCGGTAAGATGACATCAAGAATTAATAAATCAGGATTAATTTTCTGGCTGAGGTGAATAGCTTCTCTCCCAGTTGTAGCGATGAAGGTTTCGATATTATGTCTTTCAAATATAGTAACTAATAAGTCTGCCAGATCGTGATCATCTTCCACAATCAAAATTTTCACTTTTCTAGATGGTTGAGATACTACTTTGTGCAGAGAATTTAAAAGATTATTTTCCGATACTGGCTTATTTAACCAATCAACAAAGTCACCTTGAGATAAATTCCTGGAATTAGCTTTATAAACACTACAAATGACAATTGGTATATCTTGAGTTTCTGGTTTTTCTTTTAAAACTGCCATTGTTTCCCAACCATTCATCCCTGGCATCAGTAAATCAAGTAAAATTACATCTGGATGATGATAAATTGCTTGGGAAATTGCATCTTCACCTCTACTTACTGTAATAACTCTATATCCTCCTTGTTCTAGCATTTGTTGTAATTCACTGCGGATTGTGGCATCATCATCACAAACTAATACTAAAGGGGTATTTTGATGGTAAATTACTTTAGATTCAGTGACATTTGGTTTTAAATTATCAATTTCTTGATCCGGGGAAATGGGTAAAGTAAAATAAAAACTACTACCTTGATTAACTATACTTTCTACCCAAATTTTGCCATTGTGTTGCTGTACAATACTTTGACAAATTGCTAAACCTAAACCTGTACCATCATGGTTACGAGAATCTGAAGAATCAACCTGTTGAAATCTTTCAAAAATACTTTCTATTTTATCTTTGGGTATACCTCTACCAGTATCTTTCACGGTGATTAAAACATGATCTTGTTTTTGTTCTGCTATTAAATAAACTGTAGTATCAGCCTGAGAAAATTTAATAGCATTGCTCAGTAAATTAGTGAAAGTTTGGATAATACGATCTGGATCTACCCATAATTTTACTGATAAATTGACAACAGATAAATTTACTTTGGCTTTATTAACTAAAGGCTGCATAATATTAACAGCAGCTTGAATTAAATCTTCTAAATTACACTGTTCACGCTCCATTTTTACTTTACCAGACTCGATACGCTCAATGTCGAGGATGTCATTAATTAATCTGACTAATCTTTCTGTGCTATCTGTGGCAATTTGTAATAACCGTTTACCTTGTTCTGAGTCTGTTGGTAATAACCCACTAGCTAACATTCCTAAAGATCCATGAATTGAAGTTAAGGGGGTGCGTAATTCATGACTAACTACAGAAACAAACTCATCTTTCATTTTTTCTACTTGTTTGCGCTCAGTTATGTCTCTTAAAATTACTGTGTACACACATTCTTGATCAATTTCTAGTTTAGAAATAGAAGCCTCTGCGGGAAATTCACTACCATTTTTACGACGGCCAAATATTTCTCTTCTTTCTCCCATTCTGCGAGCTTGACTAGCATCTTGACCAAAATTATTGATATGATTATGGTGTTTTTCTGTAAAGCGAATTGGTAATAATATGTCTATTTTTGTCCCTAAAATATCCTGTGCTGAGTACCCAAAAATTTTTTCTGCACCTTGATTAAATAAGGTGATATTTTGCTGACTGTTAATAGAAATAATCGCGTCATCTGCTATACTTAAAATTCCTTCAAATCGAGTTTGAGAAATTTTTAAGGCTTCCTCGGCACGTCTCCTTTCATCTAGTTCTGTTTGGAGTTGATAATTAACAGTAATTAACTCGGCTGTACGTTCTGCAACTCTTAATTCTAATTCATCTTTTGCTTGCTTTAATGCTGTTTCTGTTTGTTTGCGTTGTGTAATATCACGAATTACTATTTGGGCGGCGGGTTGATTTTGGTAGGTAAAAGCAGCAGCGACTAATTCTACATCAATCTTTTGATTATTAACTGTTAATAATTGTACCTCATGTAAAGGAATTGATGGTTGATTTATCCCTAAGTTTTGTAGTTTTTCTGTAATTACAGCTTGGGAGTCAGGATGTACAAAGTCTCTAAATTCTTTACCTAATAATTCATCCTGATAATTGACACCAAAAAGTTTGATTGCTGCACTATTAACAAACACGAATTTATGATTGCTGACAATAACAATTGCTTCTGGATGAACTTCTACTAAATCATGATAACTTTCTTGAATAAATCGAGTCTGATTTTCTTGATCATTCATTTGTTTATGATGATGTTGTGAAATTTGTTTTAAGATTTTGACTCTTTCTAATCTGTTAATTATCCGGTTAATTAATTCTGAGCCAATAATCGGTTTATTGACAAAATCATCAGCACCAATGCTAAACACTTGATTGATTGTGTCTGGATCATTATGAACTGTTAAAAATAATATGGGTAATTGACTTCCTTGTTCAGTTTGACGGACTATTTGACATAATTCAATACCGTTTTTATCTGGCATTTCTATGTCTAAGATTAACATATCTGGATGAATATTTTCCCAGGTTAATAGAAACTCAAGAGGATTATTAATTGCAATTACTTCTAATCCCCAAGTTGTCAGTAATGTTTCCAGTAATTCTAAAATTTGTGGGTCATCATCAACGACTAATATCCGGGCTGGATTAATTTTTTTATTTGCTAATTTACCAGAAGTAGAAAAGTTATTTGCTGCTGATTTTTGATGGTTTTTATTTTCAATTTCCTGGCGTAATAATGTTACCCAATTTTTTAAGTTATTAATTTCTTGTTCTGTGAATTTTCGCTCTGATTTTAATACTTTTTCAATTTTTCTGGCTAATTCTGAACCATAAACTAAACCAAAAGTTCCTAATGATCCTGCTAGGGTGTGTGCTTGTGCTGTGGCTTTTAAGCAGATTTCTGAGTTAATTTCTGGGGTTAATCCTGAATTAATCGCCTGTTCTATAATTCTTACCTGTTCATCTACACGGCCTTGAAATTTTTGCCAAATTCCCCCAATTGCTGCTAAGGTTTTCTGGGATTTTAATGTTAAATTTTTTGTTGTTATCTCTTGCTGTTCTTTGTTATTTTTCTCTTCTTCTTGGGGTTTGAGTCTATAACCAATTCCATATACTGTTTCTATTAAATCATGGGGCGCTCCTACTGATTTTAGTTTCATGCGTAAACCTTTGATGTGGGTACGCACTGCTTCTTCTCCTGGTGTATCTTCATAGGACCAAAGATGCTCTAAAATCATGCCACAACTGAAGACTCGACGATTGTTTCGCATGAATAATTCTAATAAAGCATACTCTTTTGGAGTGAGTGAAATTAGATGCTTATAATATGTTACTTCACAGCTACTAGGATCTAATCGTAAGTTTCCGCATTCCAATACTGGCTGTGAAGCAATGCTACCTCGTCTTAATAAGGCTCTAACGCGAGCTACCAATTCCTCTGGATCAAAGGGTTTAACAACGTAGTCATCCGCACCAGCATCTAGTCCAATGGCTTTATCCCGTGAACTATCACATCCTGTTAGCAGTAAAATGGGTACTTGTCGTCCACTATTACGTATTTTTTTGCATAAACTTATACCGTCAAGTTTTGGCAACATGATATCTAAGAGTATTAAGTCGTAATCGTAAGTATCAATTAAATCCCAGGCCGCATCCCCATCATTGGCAATTTCTACTGCATAATTTTGTTCAGTGAGAATTGTTGTTAGTGCATAGACGTTTAGCTGATCATCCTCGATAACTAAAATTTTCATGAAAAATCTGCCCTAATATGATTGTTTATTAATATAAGTAGGTAGGCACAAAAAAACAGATGTATATTACAAAATGTAAAATCGCTGAAAGTCTCTTTTCTCTTGCATGAGTGCCTCTTGCCTTTTGCCTTGCCACAACAATAAATTTCAACACCCACCTACTTAGTGATTGTTTCAAACATTTTAATGTTAAAGTATAAAATATATTATGAGGCTTTTGTTTTTTATTCATAAATTATTTAACTTGTTGAGTATAATTTATTTTTAAATACTGTTAATTAACGGAGGTACGGGCAGGATGTCGTTGTTGTAATGGGGTTTTAAACCCGATTCTTTCGATAAACTGAATAAACTAAATAAACTAAATAAACTAAATAAACTAAATAAACTAAATAAATTATTATTTAGGGGTTGCTGAGAAAGTCTTTCCGTTAAGGCAGGGAACAGGGAACAGGGAATAAATTCGTTTGTACTTCATTGGGCTGGAAACCGCTATATACAGCATTTTCCGGTGTAATGAGGTACAACTTGAAGTGCGGAATGTGGGATCTATGTCTTTGTTCATAGTTTTTACCCCAGGCGACTGTTCGAGTTCTGTCATGGAGATTGTTGTGGTGATCCTTGCTACAAAGCGGTCTTTCAAAACCAAGGTTGGGACGGTCTACCACTTCCTCTAAAATATCTCTTAGATATCAAGATGCAACCTCCTCTAAGATACAAGGTTGGGTTG
>RDXV01000297.1 GCA_004292695.1 Nostocales cyanobacterium
CCTACCCACACTTGGCCAGAACTTATATTCCTTACTCCAACTCGCAGGATAAGCAGCTTGTTCACGAGAATAACCATGATTCCACTCACCAACAATCAAACTTTCCGCAGTGTGAGGCGCGTTTTTCAACACATTATCTTGCAGATCCATCTTACCAGATTCAATCTCAGAAATCTCCTTTCTAATCGCAATTAACGCCTCACAAAAACGATCCAATTCTTCCTTAGATTCGCTTTCCGTTGGTTCTACCATAATTGTACCAGCCACAGGCCAAGAAACAGTAGGAGCATGAAAACCATAGTCCATTAACCGCTTCGCAACATCATCAATTTCGATGTTTGCTGATTTTTTCAAAGCACGTAAATCTAAAATACATTCATGTGCTACAAAACCATTTTTTCCCTGATATAAAACCGGATAAAATGACTCCAATTTCTTAGCGATGTAATTAGCATTTAAAATCGCAACTTTGGTAGCTTCCGTTAACCCATCTGCACCCATCATTGCAATGTACATCCAAGAAATTACCAAAATACTCGCACTTCCCCAAGGTGCAGCAGAAACCGCACCCAAATTACCACCTAATTTAATTACAGAATGTCCAGGTAAGAACGGTACAAGATGGGAAACGACACCAATAGGACCCATTCCCGGACCACCACCACCATGAGGAATACAGAAAGTTTTGTGTAAGTTCAAATGACAAACATCAGCACCAATATCACCAGGACGACAAATACCCACCTGAGCATTCATATTAGCCCCGTCCATGTAAACTTGTCCACCATGTTCATGAACTATGGCACAAATTTCTTGAATTGCTTCTTCAAATACTCCATGAGTTGATGGATATGTCACCATTAATGCTGCTAATTCATTGCTATGTTTTTCAGCTTTGGCTTTTAAATCAGCAACATCAATATTACCCTGATCATCACAAGCAATTCCTACAACTTTCATTCCACACATTACCGCACTCGCAGGATTTGTACCATGTGCAGATTGCGGAATTAAACAAACGTTTCTGTGTCCTTCTCCCCGACTTTGATGATATTCTCTAATTACCAAAAGTCCCGCATATTCACCTTGAGAACCTGCATTTGGTTGTAAAGAAATTCCCGCAAATCCTGTAATTTCTCCTAACCAGTTTTCTAATTGTTGGAACAGGATTTGATAACCTCTGGTTTGGGAAATTGGCGCAAAAGGATGGATTTTGCCAAATTCTGCCCAAGTTACCGGAATCATTTCTGAAGTCGCGTTTAACTTCATGGTACAAGAACCCAAAGGAATCATCGAAGTTGTTAATGATAAATCCTTGGTTTCTAGTTGATGTAAATAACGTAATAATTCCGTTTCTGAATGATAGCGGTTGAAGATGGGATGAGTGAGATATTCACTTTCACGAACTTGGGAAATGTGAGAACATGAAAAAGTGATTTCTGCAATATTAAAAGGTAATTGATCTTGCAGTGCGAAAACTTGTAATAAATCAATTACATCTGCTTCCGTTGTGGTTTCATCTAAGGAAATTCCTACATCAGAATTATCAAAAATTCGCAAGTTGATATTTCTCGCATCCGCAGCTTCAAGAATTGCCTGTAAACTGGTATTTCCTAACTCAATCCGCAGAGTATCAAAGAAGTTTTCATTAACAATTTTATAACCTAACTTTTGCAAACCTGCGGCTAAAGTTGCGGTGAGTTTATGAACAGTTTCCGCAATTCCCCTTAAACCATCGGGTCCATGATACACTGCATACATCCCCGCCATCACTGCCAACAATACCTGCGCTGTGCAAATATTACTGGTGGCTTTATCTCTGCGAATGTGTTGTTCACGGGTTTGTAAAGCTAACCGATAGGCAGATTTACCATGAACATCTTTTGATACACCGACAATCCGCCCTG
>RDXV01000298.1 GCA_004292695.1 Nostocales cyanobacterium
GTCGGCTCGAAAAAACCAAGGTATGTAACAAAATGTAAAATCGCTGAAAGTCTCTTCCCTCTTGCCTTTTGCCTTTTGCCTCTTGCCTTGCCATGAGGAAAATTTTCAACGCCTACCTACTTATACCATGACTAATTACACTCGTGGTTTCCCTGTTAATTGATATAGCCGTCCTATTTTATGGTTGTATATCCGTATTTATAAGTTTTTAATTAGTATTAAAATAATAAGTATACTAAACAGAAACAATTAGATTTCGATCAAAGTCTTGTAAGTTATATCAATTCACTAAAATTATGATACGTATAAACTATATGTAGCGATATTCAATACTTACACAAGTATTTGTATCATAACTAAAGTGAAGTGGTTAGTTCTTATGTTCAAAACTTGCTGAAGAAATATGAAAAACTCATCTACCAGTAAAAGTAAACAGAGTAAAGTTACTTATGTTTTAGTTATGACTACTATGTTATTCATCAGTAGCATTGTAACTATAAATACTAGCAATACCGCAATTGCTAATCCGATTAATAGACAAAATACAACTATCAAAAAGACGAAAATTCAACCTACACCAATTCCCCAAGCGGAATTACCAGCACCGCTAGAGAAAGGTATATTATTCAGGGAAACTAGCGCGGGTGGAATTACTGGTGCAGTTTATAAGAAAAAAGGCTGAAAACCTCAACCTGAAATACCCAATAAGTTACAAGCTATAGTTTCCGCTTGGCAACAAGTAAAAACAAAGGCTAAACCACTTTAACTAATGAAATAAGTAAGAATTCTGGTTAATTATCGGATCGAGCGGTTAATAGGTGATTTTAGCTGAATTATATGTGATTAATGACCAGAGATGACTATACTTGTCTATAAATTTGGCGAAGTTTTACAGTACCCAGAAAAATTAAGAAAAATAAAAAAATAAATATTCCCCCTTTTACAACACAATTAATCACTAACAGATAGCAAAAGCGGGGAACATATCAAAATAATTTATATTGTAGCTAAAACTACTTGACAGAAACGGCATCAACATCAACAGTATTATCCTTAGATGTAGACTCATTAACAGTGTCAACACGACCTGTACGAGCTTTCCAAGCATCAATTACCAAACCGGAAACTTCCGAAACCAACAGAGTCAACAACAAAAGATCATCAACTTGTCCCACAACAGGGATAAAATCAGGAGCAATATCAATAGGACTAACTAAATAAACAACCGTACCGATAATTACCCACCAACGATATTTAGGATTACGCAATACATTACGATACCAAGTGTATAGCGATTGAATTGAGAAACTCATAAATTGAACCTTTAGTATCAGCTACTAACCTTTATTTTGGCAAATAACTCTTTAAACTCCCGGTGGGAATAACCGCCCTATTGTGTATAGATGATGGTAATTACCATACTTTTTTTAACTGCTTACCTAGCGATAGAGTAAATGAGTGTGGTAATGGTGCATTATCTCTAAAATTAAAATGCCCAAGCATAATTGCTGTAACTATGGAAAGAGGAAACTTACAAAGTGGATATTTTAGACCTGTTTAAAAAAGGTGGCCCAGCAATGTGGCCTTTACTGGTACTATCAGTTCTGTCATTAAGTGTGATATTTGAGCGTTTTTGGTTTTGGGTGCGGATTTTCACCCAAGAAAAAGAAATAGTTGAGCGTGTCTTAGATGCAGCTACCGATAACTGGGAAATCGCCACAGAAATAGCCAAAAAAGCCGCTAGTCAACCTATTGGACGTTTTCTCTATGCACCTCTACGGTTGCAAAAAATTGATGCAGAAACCTTCCGACTAGCTTTAGAGTCTACCGCAGCAGAAGAGGTAGCAGGAATGCGGAGAGGTGAAAAACTCCTAGAAGCTGTGATTGCCATTTCCCCATTATTG
>RDXV01000166.1 GCA_004292695.1 Nostocales cyanobacterium
AGTCAGGAGTCAGGAGTCAGGAGTCAGGAGTCAGGAGTCAGGAGTCAGGAGTCAGGAGTCAGGAGTCAGGAGTCAGGAGTCAGGAGTCAGGAGTCAGGAAAATTGAGAATTGAGAATTGAGAATTGAGAATTGAGAATTCAAGAGTGGTTTATTTATATTTTCCCTATTCCCTATTCCCTATTCCCTATTCCCTAATAATTAAAATTTAACGACGACGAAACCAACTCATAATATTAAGTTCACCGCGCATTTTGTGTAATTCCCGCCGATTTTCAGCCGCAGTTTTGTAATACCATTCACAGTATATTTTAAATTCATTGCGCGTTTGTACTTCGTGATAAAATTCAACTGTTGTTTGATGAACTGAGAATATTTCCTCAACTTCGGGTTGAGATGATGGAACAATATAAGGTAATTCTTTACTCATTTTTAATAGTTGATAGTTGATAGTTGACAGTTGATAGTTGATAGTTGATAGTTGACAGTTGATAGTTGATAGTTGACAGTTGATAGTTGATAGTTGATAGTTGACAGTTGACAGTTGGTTAATTCTTCATTCTAAATTCTAAATTCTAAATTCTAAATTCTATATCATAGCCATCCTCGTAAACTATAAACAAAACCACCGATATATTCTTTTAAAGCAGCGGTAAATTGATTCAGATTATTAGCATCAGGTAAGGAATTGAGAATAGCAGCTTTAGGGGTAGAGGTTAATTCTTGAAGTTCCGTTTTACTGATCAAAAAATCAGTCGGTGCGGGAATAATATCAATACCTTGACGTTGAAATATTTTAATCGCTCTGGGTGTGTGCATTGCCGAAGTGATTAATAGGACTTTTTTAATATTGCGAGAATCAAGAATTTTTTTAACATTAACAGCGTTTTGGTAAGTGTTTAAAGATTCTGATTCTTGAATAATTGCCTGTTTTGGTATACCCAGAGAAATCAGAATATTAGCCATATCTTCAGACTCTGCAAAACCACCACCACGCCAATCAATTCTACCACCACTTAAAATTATTATAGGTGCTTTTTGCTGACGATAGAGTTGAGCAGCATAAATCACGCGATCGCCAGATTCACTTAAATCAGGTGCAGTACGTGGCCAAATAGCTGATTTAGTTGCACCTCCTAACACAACGATAGCATCAGCATCAGGTACTTCCTTTAGTGGTAAATTTTGCCATTCTAGCGATCGCACTAAATTTTTAGTTACCCAACCATTACTACAAACCAATAATAAAGTTAAAGATATTGAAATAGCGATGGCCGCAATTTTAGGATATTTCCATAAAGTTATTAAAGCAACAATTAAACAAACACTAGCTAAACCCAAAGGATAAAAAAACAGGGGTAATAATTTAGAGAGATATAAAAAACTCATAATTTTTTGCCAAAAAATAAACTATATATCTGATTCCTTTGTCAGTGGAATATTTAACCAATCACTTAATTCATGAGCTAACCATTCTAATTCTGATTCAGATTTAATCACGTCCGTATCAACACCAATTTCAAATTTTTCTACTCCTGCCCAAATTACTAACTTAGGTTTAACTTCAACTTTATCTCCTTCATTATCTATTCTAAAATGTCTATGTACGAAAACTAATTTATTGATATTTTCTCTAGATGCAGAAGTAACCTTAAACTTTGTCATCCACAGTTCATATTTACTCAATATTTTTTGTTTATTGATCCTAATTTTAAAATTGCCAAACAATAAAAAGAATACCCCATATATCGTAGTAAAACCTACAACCCAGAAAGGGATGGTAACTGCACCAAAGGCTAAATTAAAAGGAAAAGGACTGGTAAGAGCGCCACGACTCCAAAATACAATAAATAAATTCCAAGATATAGAAAATACAATCAAAAATAAGACAATATAGTGAAATCCCAAAGCGGGAATAGTAATTTCTAAAGATTCTGAATTTTTGGTTAATTTAATTTTACTACCTGCGGGTTTAGCAATAGTTAAATTAGCAGAAGTTAAATTTTGAATATCGGTATTTTCTGGTTTCTTCAAAGCTGTTAATGCTGCATTTGCCGAAGCAAAACGCTTTTCTAAACTCGGTTCTATCATCTTTTTTAACCAATGAGTAAAACTCGGACTCAGATTAGTAAATTCATCAAATTGAATGCGGAAATCTTTTTGTGGTAAATCAGCCGGTTGTGTACCAGTCAACAAATAAATGATTGTGCATCCTAAACTATAAAGATCAGAAGCGGGAACAGTACGCCCTCCAAATTGTTCTTGAGGCATATAACCATAAGTACCAACAATAGTTCTAGTACCCGTTTCCGAAGCTAAAACCGTTTGTACAGAACCAAAATCAACCAAATAAACCTTACCTACACTATTACCAGAGCGCTCCGTTAACAAAATATTGCTAGGCTTAATATCACGGTGAATTACGGGTGGATGTAACTCATGGAGATAAACAAGAATCTCTAAAACAGCTTTAGCAATTTCCTTCACATCAGCTTCTGTAAAAGTTCTACCAGCTTGTAAATGTTGATCTAAAGTTTGAGCAGGGATATAAGTTTGCACCAGGGCAAAACCTTGATATTTAGATGACTTTACCTCAAAATAGTCGAGATACTGGGGTATGGAGGGATGAGACAAAGATTTTAACGTTTGTGCTTCCCGTTCAAACAACTTCAGATCATCCCATTCAAAATCACTACCAAAAGCCAGTAACTTGAGGATCACCAAATCACCAGTTACCAAGTCACGGGTTAACAGAGTTCTGCGGCCAGATTTTTTACCTAACTGTTGCTGAACTTCATAGCGATCGCCTAATACTTGCCCATTTACCATAACTACCGATGGGGTTATATTGTTAAACTTTACTCTAGTTTATTACCGTTCAAATCTCTTTAGCCACTACCCTGAGTTTTAGGGATCACACCAAAATATTGAATATTGACTAACTTAGTCCATCATTTTTAACTCTTAACTTTGAAATTTTAACTGCTTATGCCTTCCAAACTCTGGCCTTACATCACCCCTGGTATTCCCGATGATTTATTTGAGAACTTACCAGGTATTCCCCTCACCCAAAGAGAATTAAGACTACTGTTAATTTCACAAATGCGACTAAAACCAGACTCAATTTTGTGGGATATTGGAGCAGGAACAGGTACAATTCCCGTAGAAGTTGGGTTATTGTGTCCACAAGGACAAGTGATAGCAGTAGAAAGAGATGAAGATGTCGCCAATCTGATTAAATGTAACTGCGATCGCTTTGAAGTTAAAAATGTCGAAGTCATCCAAGGTAACGCACCAGAATGTTTACAAACCATCCAGCAGCACCCTGAACGTGTATGTATAGAAGGGGGAAAAAATATTCAGGAAATTTTAACCGCCGTTTGGGATTATTTACCCACATCCGGTAGAGTAGTCGCCACAGCTGCTAATCTAGAAAGTCTGTATGCAATTTCTCAAGGCTTTTCCCAGCTAAGAGCGAGAAATATTGAAGTTGTACAGTCTGCGGTTAACCGTTTAGAAACAAGAGGTTTCTCTCAAACCTTTGTCGCAGCTGATCCAATTTTTATTATCAGCGGTGAAAAACTAGACTAAAGAATTAAAAATGAAAAATTAAAAATGAAAAATTAAAAATGAAAAATTAAAAATGCTGGCTTAGACATGGGTAAAAAATCCTGATCTTGCTCCCAGTCTGATAACTAATTTCTTAACTTTTCGATCAGTCATTTTTGATTGATAATAACACTCAAAATCCTCGCTTAATTGAATTAATCTTGCTTTACACTTTCAAACTGCAACCTATAAACTCTAACCTAATGTAACCTATTGCTAATCATGACTTCAAACTTTGCTCTGTTTACTCATTTTCAATTTTCAATCTTTAATTTTTCATTTCTAATTTTTAATTTTTAATTGCTTATGCCTTGGCCAAGAATTATCAGCGGAATTATTGCAATTGTCTTAGCTTTATCTTCCACTTTTTTAGGGGGTTGGTACTTCACCTTAGCTATGGCAATAGTCGTCTTTTTAGGTCAACAGGAATATTTTAATTTAGTTCGTACTAGAGGGATGTCTCCCGCAGCCAAAACCACAATATTTGTTAGTCTCATCTTACTAGCAATCTGTACTCTCAATGCCAGTTTAGCAGATGCCCTCATGCCTTTAGCGGGAACATTCATCTGTTTTTACCTTCTCTTTCAGCCCCAATTCGCCACAATTGCCGATATTTCAGCCTCCATAATGGGCTTATTTTATGTAGGTTATTTACCCAGTTATTGGGTAAGATTAAGAAATCTCAATCACACAAACATTATCAGTAATATACCCTTGGGTGGGTATTGGCCAACTAATTGGACAGAAATTTTTAGCCAAGGCAAATTAGATACTTTACCACAAGGTTTAACTTTCACAATTTTGACTTTTTTGTGTATCTGGGCGGCTGATATTGGTGCTTACACTTTTGGGAAATTTTTCGGAAAAACACCCCTTTCTAATATTAGTCCTAAAAAAACCGTTGAAGGTGCTGTTTTTGGCACTGCTGGTAGTATTACCATTGCCTTATTAGGAGCTTATTTTCTCCATTTACCTTATTTTTGGATCACAGGTTCAGTTTTAGGAGTTTCAATTGGTATCGCCAGTCTCTTAGGTGACTTAACAGAATCTATGTTAAAAAGAGATGCAGGAGTTAAAGATTCAGGGCAATTAATCCCCGGTCATGGTGGTATATTAGATAGAACAGATAGTTATATTTTTACCGCTCCCCTAGTCTACTATTTTGTCACCCTTTTACTACCTTTGTTAAAATAGTAAGAATAGGGAATAGAGAATAGGGAATAGGGAATAGGGTTTTAGAAGATTTGAATTTATAGACTTTTTTAAAAATCACTGTATAATTTGCCTATAGAAAAGCATTTATCAACTATTATAAAATGTAAAATTTAACCAAAGGGTAAAAATGCGATTACTACACACAATGTTGCGCGTAGGCAACTTAGAAGAGTCCTTAAATTTCTACTGTGATGTACTGGGTATGAAATTACTCCGCCGCAAAGACTACCCCGGTGGAGAATTTACCCTTGCTTTCGTGGGTTACGGTGATGAATGTGACAACACTGTTATAGAATTAACCTACAACTGGGGCGTTGATAAATATGATCTAGGTTCAGCCTATGGTCATATTGCACTAGGAGTAAATGACATTTATACTACCTGTGAGCAACTTAAACAAAATGGAGCTAAGGTAGTTAGAGAACCAGGCCCCATGAAACACGGTTCTACAGTTATTGCTTTCGTCGAAGATCCAGATGGCTATAAAGTGGAATTGATTCAATTAGCTACATCAAAGTAAGTTCAAAACACTAAGGTCTTCAGCATTCAGCATTCAGCCAGTGTAAAAGTGACTTTGTTGTTTAAACTGATCAAATGTAAAATGTTAATCAAAGGTAACTGAACGCTGAAAGCTGTTAGCTGAATGCTTTACTTCAGCAAACCCTATTTAATTAAGTTATAATAACAAAATTGTTAAATCTTATCAAAAATAGATGTTATTCTTTCCCAATCACCAATTTTTAAACTAAAAGCCAAAATTTCACGAAAATCTAAAATTTCACGAAAATCTAAAATTCTTAAATATGCAGCCTACAGATCCAAATAAATTTACTGATACAGCCTGGGATGCAATAATTAAATCTCAGGATATAGTGAGAGCATATCAACAACAACAATTAGAAGTAGAACATTTAATTCTGGCTATTTTAGAAGAGTCTAGTAGTGTATCCGCAGGTATACTAGCCCGTGCTGAAATAGATCCAATTAAATTACAAGAACAATTAGAAGCATATACCAAACGTCAACCCAGAGTAGCTAAAAGCGATCAATTATATCTAGGTAGAAACTTAGACTTACTCCTAGATCGATCTGAAGAAATTCGCAGCAGAATGAAAGATGGGGAAATTTCCGAAGGTCATATTTTACTCGCATTTGCAGAAGATGAACGCATTGGTAGAAGAATATTTAAAGGTTTAAATATAGATACTAGCAAAATAGAAACCGCTGTTAAAAATGTACGTGTAACGCAAAAAGTCACTACTAAAAAAACAGAATCAGGATCTGAGGATAGCCAATACCAGGCATTAGAGCGTTTTGGTAGAGATTTAACCGCACAAGCCAAAACCGGCAAATTAGATCCTGTCATTGGCCGAGATGATGAAATTCGCCGTGTCATTCAAGTATTATCCAGACGTAGCAAAAATAACCCCGTCTTAATTGGCGAACCAGGAGTTGGTAAAACGGCGATCGCCGAAGCACTGGCACAAAGAATGGTAAATGGTGACGTTCCTGAATCTTTAAAAAATCGGCAATTAATATCTTTGGATATTGGTAGTTTAATCGCTGGTGCTAAATACCGAGGTGAATTTGAAGACCGTCTAAAAAATGTCCTCCGGGAAGTTACTGAATCAAACGGGCAAATAGTCCTCTTCATTGATGAACTACATACCGTAGTTGGTGCAGGTTCTAACCAACAAGGATCAATGGACGCTGGAAACTTATTAAAACCCATGTTAGCACGGGGTGAATTGCGATGTATTGGCGCTACCACCTTAGATGAGTATAGAAAATTTATAGAAAAAGACGCAGCCTTAGAACGTCGTTTTCAACAGGTATATGTAGATCAACCCACCGTAGAAAACACCATTTCCATTTTACGAGGTTTAAAAGAACGCTACGAAGTCCATCACAACGTAAAAATATCTGACTCCGCTTTAGTAGCGGCAGCAACCTTATCAGCCCGTTATATTGCAGATCGGTTTTTACCAGACAAAGCCATTGACCTAGTAGACGAAGCCGCAGCAAAATTAAAAATGGAAATTACCTCCAAACCTGCGGAACTAGAAACCATAGACAGACGCTTAATGCAGCTAGAAATGGAAAAACTGTCATTATCGGGAGAAGATAGTGATATTTCCCCTACAAAAGAAAGATTACAGCTAATAGAGCAAGAAATTAACACCCTAACAGCCAAACAACAGACATTTAACGAACAATGGCAAGGGGAAAAGCAGTTATTAGAAGCAATTAGTACATTAAAAAAAGAAGAGGACGCACTCAGAGTCCAAATAGAACAAGCAGAAAGGGATTATGATTTGAACAAAGCCGCACAATTGAAATATGGCAAATTAGAAGGAGTGCAGCGAGAACGGGAAGTTAAAGAAGCCAAACTTTTGGAAATTCAAAGTCAAGGTTCTACCCTACTCAGAGAACAAGTTACAGAAGCCGACATAGCGGAAATAGTCGCCAAATGGACTGGTATACCAGTTAACCGCCTTCTAGAGTCAGAAAGGCAAAAATTACTGAAATTAGAAAGCCATTTACACGAACGAGTCATAGGCCAAGAAGAAGCAGTAGCCGCCGTTGCCGCTGCTATCCGTCGCGCCCGTGCAGGGATGAAAGATCCATCACGCCCCATAGGATCATTTTTGTTCATGGGACCGACTGGAGTCGGTAAAACCGAACTTGCCCGCGCCTTAGCGCAATTTCTTTTTGATTCCGATGATGCTTTAGTGCGGTTAGATATGTCCGAATACATGGAGAAACACTCAGTATCTAGATTAGTGGGTGCGCCTCCTGGATATGTAGGTTATGAAGAAGGAGGACAATTATCAGAAGCCATTCGTCGTCATCCCTACTCAGTAGTGTTGTTAGATGAAGTAGAAAAAGCCCATCCCGATGTATTTAATATACTATTGCAGGTATTAGATGACGGTAGAGTTACGGACTCCCAAGGAAGAGTAGTAGATTTCCGAAACACAGTCATAGTCATGACTAGCAACCTGGGAAGTGAACATATACTAGATATATCCGGGGATGACTCAAAGTATGATATGATGCGAAATAGGGTTATGGATGCCTTGCGATCTCATTTTCGTCCTGAATTTCTTAACCGGGTGGATGACCTAATTTTATTCCATACCCTCAGTCGTACAGAAATGCGGCACATTATCCGCATTCAATTAAAACGGGTGGAAAATCTACTCAAAGAGCAAAAAATCTCTTTTGAAATATCACAAGCAGCCTGTGATCATCTAGTTGAAACTGGTTATGATCCTGTATATGGCGCACGTCCGCTAAAAAGATCAATTCAGAGGGAAGTTGAGAACCCATTAGCTACCAAACTGTTAGAAAACACCTTTATTTCGGGTGACACAATTATCATTGACAAAGGTGAAAATGGGTTAACTTTCAGCAAAAAAGCACCTGTAAAAACAGTAGCTAAAACTAAAAACGTAAAATTAGTAGAAGCGTCTTCAGACGTATAACAGTTTTGAGAATTTATTTATTTATCAGGGTTAATTATTCGTAGGTTGGGTTGAACAAAGAGAAACCTAACATTCACATAAATAATATTTGTATGTGGGGTTGAACAACCTAAAACCTAACATTTACAAAATTTTAAATTGTAGGCTGAAATTGTTGGGTTTCGTACCTCAACCCAACCTACATCTAAGAAATGACATAATTTATTTTGAATTGATCTGAGAATAGGCGATCGCCAAAAGAGAAATATAGAATTTCCGTCATGAAAATGAGGTAAAATATCATGTTATTAATTTCAGCCGAACAAATTAAATATTGTCAACTCGCATACACCAAAAATAACCAACAACATACAAAAAAGGGGATGTTTTATAATAATAAACTATTTACCAAAATAGAATCATTTCCCAAACAAGAAAAACATCATGCCATAGAAAAAGCCAAATTTATCTCTGTAGAAAACAAAGGACATTACTTAATAATTGTTGTAGAAGAAACAAACACCTATGACATTTGGCAACAAAATGATCATGTAAAAATAAAATCTCATGAAACCAAGGATGAAAATAAAGTTAGTGAAATTAACCTAGAAGAATTAGTGAAAAAAATGCGGAATGTGGGAGGAATTAGAATAGAAAATCGCCGTTATAACCTGCGAGTTTATCATCGTTGTTTTGTAGGGAAAGAAGCAGTAGCTTGGTTTATGGAACACTTAAAAATATCCCATGAAAAAGCCATTGTTTTAGGACAGAGATTAATTCAAGAAAAATGGATTCATCATGTTACAAATGAGCATGAATTTAAAGATGAAAACCTATTTTATCGTTTTTACTGGGATGAGAAACTAGAAGAAAAACCAGAAGAAAAACTATTAGATGGGAATAAGATCAAGAAATTCTTTTCTTTATCTTAATTAGAGGGAATAGGGAATAGGGAATAGGGAATAGGGAATAGGGAATAGGGAATAGTAACTAAGGCAAGAGGCAAGAGGCAAGAGGTAAAAGTTTATTATCAAGAATTACCAATTACCAATTACCAACATCAACAGATAAAATAGATATTCAACCAGGTTTAAAAACTGACTAAAAAATAATCATCAAACAGGAGAGATCAGGCGTGCCTACACTCGGTGTCAACATAGATCATATTGCTACCATTCGCCAAGCCAGAAGAACAGTAGAACCAGATCCCATAGCCGCAGCAGTATTAGCAGAATTGGCAGGTGCAGATGGAATCACAGCCCATTTAAGAGAAGACAGAAGACACATACAAGATAGAGACGTGAGGTTACTGAGACAGACAGTGAGAACCCACCTCAACCTAGAAATGGCCGCAACCGATGAAATGTTGGCGATCGCCCTAGACATCAAACCCGACTATGTAACCCTAGTTCCAGAAAAGAGAGAAGAAGTAACCACAGAAGGAGGACTAGATATAGTTGGGCAAATTGCTAGAATAGGAGAAATAGTAGATAAACTGCAAAATGCGGGAATACCCGTGAGTTTATTTATTGATGCCGAACCAGCACAGATAGAAGCCTCAGCCAAAGTGCAAGCGAAATTTATTGAACTGCACACCGGAAAATATGCCGAAGCCCAAGATGAAACAACCACACAGCAAGAACTAAAATTCTTAGCCCAGGGATGCGAACAAGCCATAAAAGCAGGGTTACGAGTCAACGCTGGACATGGACTAACATACTGGAATGTGTATCCAGTAGCTGCACTTCCAGGCATGGAAGAATTAAATATAGGTCATACCATCATCAGTAGGGCAGCCCTAGTTGGCATAGAAAGAGCAGTCAGAGAAATGAAACAAGCGATAATGGGTAATGGGTAATAGGTGATGGGGTGATGGGGTGATGGGGTGATGGGGTGATGGGGTGATGGGGTGATGGGGTGATGGGGAGAAATATTTACTTCCTTTCTCCTGACTCCTCGAACTCCTGACTCCTTGAACTCCTGGAACTCCTCGAACTCCTGACTCCTTGAACTCCTGACTCCTCGAACTCCTGGAACTCCTGACTCCTTGATCTCCTCAAAAGAGGGGTTTTAGCTGCGTAAATTCTAGAAAACCTAGAATTAAATTCTGAAAGAGAATCATTTTATGACTTCCACACAGCCTAACAACCTACCTCTGTGGGTACAGGATAGAGACACAGTAATTAAATACAGCAGCAACGTAGAATGGCGTTATCAAGAAGCCCCAGACTATAGCCGTTCCAAAGAAAACCTAGCCAAAGAAAGTATCTGTCATCATGTAGAAGGTTCACTAGAAGCACTGGTACAGAACCTAGTCAGAACCTTTGAAATGGAAGTATCCTTTAAAAGCAACCCCAAACAATGGTTATCTGTTGTTAACGATCAATTCCGCATCAGTACCAACGGGGGAAAAGAGTACACAGCAGCAGACTTATCAGCCCAAGGAACATACAACCTATTTATGGCTGACTCAGAACATTACAAAGCCTCAGAAGAAAGTTTTGAGACATCTGCTAAACTTTTCCATAGTACCTTTCCCCAAGGTTTCCCCTGGGAAGTGCTAGAGGTGTACTCAGGGCCACCAGTAGTCACATTCAAGTGGAGACACTGGGGACATTTCCGGGGTCAATATAAAGACTTTGCACCAACAGGAGAGACAGTAGAGATCGTTGGTATCACAGTAGCTCATGTTACCGATGACTTAAAAATACTGTCCTTGGAACACTATTTTGACAACAACCTGTTTTTAGAGAAACTCACAGCAGGGGGAAAAGTCACAAATAGTGACAACAGCAACCCAAGTGAAAGCAACAGCGGTAAATGTCCATTTGGTTCGTTCTTTAAGGGGCTGAAGAAAAGTTAACTATTGAGGGTACAGAAACCAAACTGTACCCTGAAAATACTATAAATATTAGAGATAGAACTTCAAGAATGAAAATGCAAACATACTACTACGTTTTAGCTAGTCACCACTTCTTACTGGAAGAAGAACCCCTAGAGGAAGTTCTTAAAGAACGCACTCGCAACTACCATGAACAGGAAAAAGAGATAGACTTTTTCCTGTTCATGATAGTTGCGAGTGCGTTCTTTAAGAACTTCCTCTA
>RDXV01000031.1 GCA_004292695.1 Nostocales cyanobacterium
TGATATTCGTGGTACTTTATTTTTTGATATAGTTCGGATTTTAGAAGCTAAAAAACCCCAGGCTTTTGTTTTAGAAAATGTCAAACAATTAAAAGGACATAATCAGGGAAAAACGCTACAAAGGATTATGGAAGCTATCAATGATTTAGGATATCACGCTGAATATCGGGTTTTGAATGCGCTGAATTTTGGTGTACCACAAAAGCGGGAAAGAATTTTTATTGTCGGTTTTCACAAACCAGTTAATTTTGTTTGGCCAGAGGGTGATTTAAAAATGAAACCTTTAACAGAAGTTTTAGAAAATAACGTTGATGAATTTTATTATGCTTCTGAGAAAATTAGAAATAATCGGTTAGCAAAACGTCAGGGTAAATCTCATGATTATGAAATGTCTATTTGGCATGAAAATAAAGGTGGAAATATTAGTGTTTATCCCTATTCCTGTGCTTTAAGGGCGGGTGCTTCTTATAATTATTTATTAGTAAATGGGGAAAGAAGATTAACGGAAAGGGAGATGTTAAGGTTACAAGGTTTTCCTGAAGATTATCAAATCATTGGTAGTTATCAAGGGATGAGAAAATTAGCGGGTAATTCTGTTGCTGTTCCTTGTGTTGCGGGTGTTGTGCGTGGGGTTTTGAGTGTGATTAAAGATAGAGTTTTAGAGGATGTTTTAAAAGTCTCTGATGATGTATCCAATCTTTTTAGATCCCCCTATATCCCCCTTAAAAAGGGGGACTTTAACTCTAGTTCCCCCCTTAATAAGGGGGGTTAGGGGGGATCTGCAAGTATTGAAAACTACACTACAAAACTTTTGAAACAACCTTTTAGCATTTGTGTAGTTTGAATCAATCACTAAAATCAATCAAGCGGTTTTTTCAAATTCTTTACTCAATTTCACAAATCCAATTTTGAATAGTATTGAGTAGGTTTTGTTGCTGGGGAAAACCTCTTAATGGTGGGTTTAATGGTTGTTCTGTAATGAAGGCGATATGTAATACATCTGTGAGTTTATTAAGGAAGTTGATGATAGTTTCGTTTGGTTCGCAGTTGTTGATAATTAATGCTAGGTTTTCGGTTTTGAGATGTTTTTTGATTTGGGGAATTTTGCTTTTTAGTTGAGGTGCGTTGTTTACTGTGGGAATTTCTTCTGGTTCGGTAAATGCTGTGAGGTAAATTTGGTTGCAAATTTCTTGAGATATGTCTATGATTTCGGTTTCATTTTGCAGGGTTTGGAGGTTGAGGGGTAGGGGATATGTTTTGTTTGTGGGTTGGAGTTGGGTGAGGAGGGAATGGGTATTTTTAAGTTGGTTTTCTAGGGTTTGAATTGTGGGTGTGTTACCGTGCCAAGCGTGGTAAAATTCTGGGTAGGTCATATTTTGGGCGCAATGCCATATATATTCCTGAGATTCTTTTCTATATTTGGTGGAATCGAAAATTTTATTAGGTATTTTATCAAGATTTAAAATTTCCCATAACTTTTTAGAGAAACCTAACTGCATATTAGGAGGAAACCATTTACTCAAAACTTCAGTAGCTCTTTCATTACCTGGATCAATAATTAATAAAAGATCAGCTACCGTGTACATAATACTTTCATCCTTGTAATTATCTAACAGCTTTGTAAGTACATTAACTGCGATTTTATTACGGGTATTAACAGCAATTTTTTCTAATGTACTAAATGCACGTTCCCAGATTTTAATATCCTGAAAGTTTAGTAATAAATTGGCTACAGATTCAATAGCCTTATCATTACCAACACCAATTTTTTCTAAACTCCACATAACAGTTATACAATCAGTTGCATTTTCACTATTGTTAACTAAGTTGAGTAACGTATCAATAGCTTCTTTATTACCAGGATCGGCAATACCAAGATTTTCAGCTATTTCTCGACTAAATTTTTCATCAGGATTATTTTTAAGTGCATTAGTTAGGGCAGAAATCACTTCAGGATTTCCAGTACCTATTTGTGCCAAAATATTCGTAATTTTGACAATATTTTCGCCTTTTTTAACAGAATATAGTAAATCAATTAGTTTATTAATAATTATCAAATTATCAACACCAACTGATATTAAAGCGTACTCTGCATAATGACGATAATCTTCTAAAATTTCAGATGTTTTATTACCAGTTAATAAATCTTCTACCACGCCAATCACTGGACTACCATTGCAGAGTAATTCAATTAAAATATCAATTACTTCTTGATTATTAGGTTCTACTTTAGCAAAAATTTCTGCTGCTGCTCCACGGACTGCTTCATTATTGGAATTTAGTTCATTTCTCAGTTCTACAATTGCTTCTGGTTGACGCAAACCAATAGATTTGAGTAGGAAAATTGCGTTTTCGTAAGTACATTTTGCACTTATATACCAACAGGACATATTTATTAAAGTTTTAATAGCTTGCGGGTTGCCAGGGTCAATTTTATATAGACTTTCCGATGCTCTAAAATCCAGTTCAGATTTATTATTCAATATCTTGGAACGTTCCAATCCTTGCCTTAATTTAGCAATAGAGTCTGGCTCAGAGTCAACCTTAAAATCTGGAATGGAAGCAAGGAGATCACCAGTATTGGTATGAATCACTTCAAGAAGAGCATTCTTAGCTTCCAGATTACCGAAAGCAATATCTCCTAAAATCCTTGCTGCTTCTTGACGAATTGACCAATTTTTACTATTTTTTAATAGATAAATCAACTTATTAATAGCATAATAATGTCCTGGTTGAATTAACCCTAAACATTCAAGATCCCGTAGATTAATTTTTCCTGTCTCTCCGATTTTATATTCTATGAAAATTTCTAAAAATTCAACTGCTAAATTACTATTAGTTTTTAGTAAGGCTTTGCGTGCAAAATTTTGAATATATAGAGGAAAATCTTGCCATTTCTGTTCTTGCTCATTAAAATCACCAATTGCCCAAGAAGAAATTAACCATACAATAGCTTCTGCAAGACTACATTCTTTATATTCAGTAATTATATGAGATGCAAGGATAATTGACTGATACCAATAAAAATTATCACAATTATCCTGAAAATCAAATAATGCTTTAATAAATTCCTCTTTTTGATCTTGATATGCTTTTCCTCCATATTTATTACCAAACCATAATAAAATTACTTCCTTCCATTTAGCTTCAAAAACCCGATAAATACCCTCATCAGGATTATCAGAAACATGATTTAAAAAATAACGCCAATCATCAATAACTAACGCTGCAAAATATTCCTGAAAATTAGGATGAAAGAAAGCATAAACATCTTCATCACTCACAGCATCCCTATCTACCTGATTTAACCAACCAACCTCACAAGCTAAATTAAATAACCTTTCATCCCCCATTGCTTTTACAGCAAAACTTCTTTTTAATCTAAATCTCACATCACTATTAATTCCCGCTAAAGCTAAATTACCTAACCCTTGATGTAACTTTTCTCTTAACTCATAAGATGTAATTAAATCAGGAAATAATTCTGGTTTCCATTCATAAAAATAACGGGTAAAAAGCTGATAAAATTGAGCTTTAGTTTCTGGTAACTCTCCATTTTCATCTTGATCAAAAATCTGACATAATAAACTTAATCTTAAAGGATTAGTTACCAACTCTCTAATTCTTTTTTTCCCTTCTTGTTGTAATTGTAAAATTAATTTTTCACCATGATTAATCTTATTAGCTTTTGCAAACCAATCTCTAATAAATTTCTCTACATCTTCAGGTGTAAATTCTTGAGTTTTAAAAGTAGTAAACCCAGGTAAAATATTATTATTAGTAGTAGCATCCCACACATTTAACCGACAAGTTAAAATAACCTTTGCTTGTCCTAACCAGTTTGTTAACTCTTGAGCAATTTTATGTAATGCTTGTATAGGTGAAGATTCTCCCATTTCATCCACACCATCTAATAATAACCAAAACTTCCCTTGATAAAATTCGCTTTTAAATTCTTCTTCTACTTCCGCATTAATAACAGCATTAACATTAACTAATCTTGCAGCATCAGGTAGCCATTTTTTGATTACATAATCTGTTAATGTCATTCCTTGTAAGCTACCAAGGGAAATAAAAATGGGTAAGTCCTGAGTTTTATCTTTAATATATGTAGCAATAGCATTTAATAAAGTGGTTTTACCTGCTCCTGGTTCTCCCACAATAGCAATATGTTTACTTTTCCGGTGTTCACTTTTATTAATTATTTCCTGTAAAAATTCATCATGTTGATATGTTTTAGTAATTACCTCTGATTCTAATTTATAAATATCTTCTTTTTCTACATTTTCATTTCTTCTTTGTTGCTGTTTTCGTTCCACTAAACCTAAAGGTACATGAACATCTACCTCATATCCCATAGATGATGCTTTGCGTCTATTATTTTGTTGTTCTTGTTGTTTTTTTAGCATTTGATGGCAAATTTTCACCGAATAAATATTACTTTCATCTTTAACTTTATTTTTACTTTGTGGATACCATTCATTAGGATCAACAATATCTATGGGTTGAATACCTAAAGCGTTAGAAACAGCTTCTATAGTTTTTTTGTCTTTATTTTCCCCACTCTGCAAAGCTCTAAGAGTATCAATACCAATTTCTGCTACTTTTGCTAATTTTTCAGGAGTGTAACCTTTTTCCCGTCTTTTTTGTTCAATTAAAACTTGACCTTCAGATGTAATAGCAACACCGCGTTTACGTTGTTTATTCATAGTTAGACACTCGACTTAATCATTAACTGTTATCACTATATTCTTTTCTATACCGGGTGACAAGTGGAGTTAAGGGAAGATAAAGAACTTAATATCTTCCTTTATCTTCACTGTACGCAGCTAGTTTATTTCCTTATGCTGTATTCAAGAGTGGAGGAAAAAAGGTTATGAATACTCAAAAACAACTAAATCAAATCTTTCAAAGTGATGAAAATAAATATAAAGTTGGCAGTCTAAAACAGAAAGTTCGTTTTCAAGATCCTGAACATACACAAAGACGTAAACAGCAAAGAGCTATTAATGAAACCATGATGAAAATTGCTCTTTTATATGGTGAAAAAGATTTTCATGGTAACTATATTAGAGTTACCATACTAGATAAAAATTTGCGAAATACTATTTATGCTAAATTTATAGATAAACTGCGTGGTTTACGAGTTATCTGGAAAGGAGAATTAAACAACCCAGAAATTATTACTGTTTACTGGGATTTTAAAACAAAAGCAACAGGTCGCAGATGAACAGGAATAAATAACTAAATATTAGTTAAAGAGACGTTGATGAAAACGCCTCTTTTATTTTTTGATATATCTAATCAACCTTAAACCTATCCAACAATTCCTCACGAGAAAGATTCAGTAAAACTTGAGTTCTTTCCGTTAAAGAAAGTTCCATCAACTTAGGAACAATAGCAGATAATTCATCATCTAAATTACCAAACTTCACCGATAACAAACTCTCCACCATCAAACGTTGTCCATTTTTTTGTCCTTCTTGTTTCCATTCTTCCCGTTGTTGAAGATATGCTGGTGACAAACTCATAATTAACTCCCTTTGTTCATCGTTGATATTACTCTACTATTTGGCCAGAATTAGCGGATAAACTCCCAGAAATCATGACAGCTTTAGCACCACAACCAGGAGTTATAGGTGATGCGAGAATTTATTCTTTTCCTGGTGCAAATGGTATGAATAGCAGTCAAGATATCAATAAATTGCTATTATCCACTAGCGGACTTTCTTTAATTAACACTTTATTAGAAGATGGGAAATTAGGTGATATAATTGGGCAAGTTAGTCAAGCTGTGAATAATCATAAATCCGTTACTCCTCCAAGTTTAAATAATCAAGATCAGAGTAATTAATAACTGGTGACTAGGGAATGGGGACAGTAAAGAGTTCATCTATTCCCTATTCCCTATTCCCTTCTTCCACTGATAACTGATTAAGCGGCTAATTTTTCTTGAATTAAAACATAAGGTTCAACAATTAAAGCATTGAACCTTTTAGTGCGATCAGTGTTCCAATTTCCTAACTGTTCTGGTGAAGGTTTAGCTATTAACTGTTCAGCGATCCAATTTCCTACAGAGTTAGTATTATCAGTGGCGATCGCCTCACCAACATCTAATAAATCTAAACCATCTGCAACTACAATAATTGCATCTCTTTGAGCATGAGGTACTAACCAATCCCATTCCGCTTCATCAAGATTTTCCTTTAGTTGTTCTCTTAAATCAGACATAATTTCTCGCAATTTTGTTATAATTTATATTATATAGCAATCGGTTTTGATTTATGAATTTACTCCTAGAGTTTGTCCAAAAATCAAATATCAGTCCTATACATAAAGACGTAAATTCTCATGTTTATTGAATTTAATATGTTTACTTAATTTTTTGGAAGTTTAAATTTTTATGTGCATTTTTTACAGATATCAGTGATGGGAAGTTATAAAGTAATAATAAGTAAATAATGATTGATCAAAAATCATCGGTATACTTGAGTTTATCACCCAGTTGGATCTTGATATTTTTGGTGAAGGCTAGGTATTGATACCAATAATTTGTAAACGAGGAGTTAATAAAGATGGAAACACAGTCAACAAACCCATTATTAGCACTCTCGGAAATTCCCCCTGGACATCTGAATATTATGGGATATGTTGATAAATCAGAAGTGAATGGTCCTGGATGTCGGGCGGTGGTTTGGGTACAAGGTTGTCCTCGTGAATGTCCTGGTTGTTTTAATCCAGATTCTTGGAGTTTTGAAACTAATAAGTTAGTATCTATTGATAGTTTGGCTGCGGATATTTTAAAAACGCCGGAAAATACAGGTGTAACTTTTTCTGGTGGTGAACCATTTTGGCAAGCGTCAGCGCTGGCAAGTTTAGCGAGGAAGGTAAAAGCTGCGGGTTTAAATGTGATGGCTTTTAGTGGTTTTACTCTCCAGCAATTACAATCAGATTCAGCACCTCCGGGTTCTCATGAATTATTAGCAGAATTAGATATTTTGATTGATGGTCCGTTTGTTGAGTCTCAAGCTATTAATTCTCCTACTTCTCCTGTGTCTTCTAAAAATCAACAGGTGCGTATTTTTAACCCAGCTTTAAAAGATCAAATTAATTGGGCAAGTGATCAGATAGAAATACATATTATGAAGGATGGCGATCGCATTGTCACTGGTTATCGTGGTTGGTTGGAATTAACATAAAAAGAGGAGTTCAAGGAGTTCAAGGAGTTCAAGGAGTAAAGAATAAGGTTTAGCAATGCTAAACCCCTATCAACTATCAACTATTAACTCCAAAGTTGCAGGACTTTACCTTGAATTTCTTGTTCAAACCAAGGTGTATTATTGGAAAGAGTGTGCAGATTTTTTCTGTTCACTTCCCAAATTTTATCAGGATCAAATAATGTTAATTCGGCTTTTTCTCCTGGGAGAATTGGTGTAATTTGCTGTTGTAAACAAGCTGCTGGTTGAACACTTAAAACTTGCCATAGTTCCAAAGCGGTAAATTCTCCTGTGGCTACCAAATTTTGCCACAATAAAGGTAATGCTATTTCTAATCCTATCGCCCCTGGTGTTGATTCTGCAAAGGCCTGCATTTTTTCTTCGTAGGTGTAACCAATGTGATCTATGGCGATCGCATCTATAATTCCTGTTTGTAAACCTTCGCGTAAAGCAATGACATCATGAGGATTTCCTAATGGTGGTTCTAAATGCAAGGATGTGTGATAACTCTTAATACTTGATGTATCTAAAATCAAGTGCATCCAGGTGGTACTAGCAGTTATGGGTAAACCGTCTTCCTTGGCTTGAGTAATTAATTCTACACTTCTGGCAGTGGAAACCCGCATAATGTGAACGGGGGTTCTGATATCAGCAACCAATTCTAACAAAGCGGCAATGGCGGTAGTTTCTGCACTTGCGGGAACGGAGGGTAAACCTATCCTTAACGCTTCCCCACCTTCCCGAATTACACCATTAGCTGCTAACTGGCGATCGCCAGGGGAAAAAGCCACAGGTTTACCAAAAGGTTGTAAATATTCCAAAACCCTTCTGACTATACCCAAATTTTCCCAAGGTTTACTATCAGTAAAACCAACTACTCCCGATGTAACTAAATCTGCAAATTCCGTTAATTGCTTACCCCCTAAACCCATAGTCATTGCCCCCCAAACTTGGAGATGGGGAGATGGGGAGATGGGGAGGTGGGAAGAAGTCCGTAATTGTGCAACTACAGCCAGATTATCAATAGCAGGTAAAGTATCAGGTAATACTGTAATCCTGGTAAATCCACCAGCAGCAGCAGCTTGTAATAAAGAAGTTAAAGTTTCTCTTTCCTCAAAACCAGGTTCACCGGAATGACTGTATAAATCAAATAAACCATTACCCAGAATCAAACCCCGACAATCTCTAACAGTCACATCATCATTAAAATCGGTAATTTCCGAGGCGATCGCCTGGATATAACCATCAACAATTAATACATCTAAAACTTGATCCGTCTCTGAAACTGAATCAATAACTCTAACTTGTTGGAGAAGTTCACTAACCATTTGCTATTTACTGAATTTAATTTAATAAAATTTCTGAATGTTTATCTATGTTATTGTTACGTGTAAATTTTAGATTTTATATAGCTAGAAATTCTAACATCAAAAATCTAAAATTTTCTCATCAGCAGATTACAAAGCCCCAGCAGCGGTTTTATCTAACACACCACCATTTAAATGACTGGTAATATTCATTGCTTCCAGCACAGGTAAACCACTAGCACCATTGGGATAATCAATCACAGTTACTGCTCCATTACCCTGGCGGAAATTCCAGAAATTTTCCAGAGGTAAACCCAGAATATGACAGAGTAAAGTTTTATTCGTTGCATCATGGGCAACTACTAAACCGGTTTGCAAATTATTCTCTTGAGCAAATTTAAGTATAGTTTCCCAAGCTGCTACAGCTCTTTTATGTACCTGTTGTAGATTTTCACCCTCTGGCATTTGCACCTGTGCAGGAACAGTCCGCCAACGTTCTAAGTCTCCGGGAAAACCCGCTTCTATTTCGTATTCAAATTTACCTTCCCAAGTTCCGTGACTAATTTCTCTTAAACCTTCCAACAACTGCAAATTAATATCAGCATGATGTTTAAGAATAATTTCTGCGGTTTCTTTAGGACGTGCCATAGTGCTACTAAAAGCAAAATCAAACGCTACATCCTGGAGAAACTCCCCAGCTTTAGCCGCTTGGACTCTACCATTATCATTCAAAGGAACGTCAATTTGTCCTTGAAACTTACCTTGACGATTCCATTCCGTTTCACCATGACGTACTAACAACAGTCTAAAACCTTGATGATTAGGGCGTAAACTTGGTAAAGTATCCCCCAAATGTTGGGTTTGGTTCATAGACTCCAACTGTACAGTATCATCCAAACCACCGGAGAAGTTTAAAACACTGATACCACAATTAGACTGTTGTAGTCCGTGATAACCACTAGCTGGAATCCCCAAAGCAGTGCTAATTAAAGCCCGATTAATACCATTATGACCAACTATAAGAATAGTTTCCCCTTGATGACGGGATAAAAGTTCTTGCCAGAACTGCTTTGCTTGTGTGTATAAAGCCAACACTGGAAAATGTTCTCGTGTCCCCTGTGCATCATTAATCACCATCTTGAATTCCTGGGGTTGTTTTTTCCAGGTTTTATGATCATCAGGGAATTGCTCCTTCACATCCTGAGATAACATTCCCGCCCACAAAGGTAAATCTACTTCTAGCAATTGTTCCGTAGTTTGAATCACCGCAGACTTATCAACTAACTCACCGTGAATAATTTCTGCGGTGGTTTGAGCGCGGGCAAGAGGACTACTGTATATTGCTTGAAACACAATATTACTCAGTGCTTTACCCGTTTTAGTCGCATCACTCCGACCTTTGTCTGTTAAGGTTGACGCATCTGTACGTCCTTGGATACGTCTCTCAATGTTATATGTACTTTGCCCATGACGCACAATGATGACACGAGTCATTAAAAAAACCTCTTCTGTTGCAAATGTCTAATTTTACTGCAAAATGTTAGCAAAATTAAGACATCAGCACCATCAGCTTTTTTAAGTTCGTGTCAAAAATCATCATTTTCAACCCACTAATTTAGCAAATATTCTCACTTTCGTCAGATTTTAACACTGCTAAATCCCCAATCAATTTTTAAACTTTTAACTTTTAACTTTTAATTTTTAATTTTGATTATTGTCGCTTAAATCTAACTGTACCTGTACACCATCATTTCCATTTACATCTTGATTTGCAGGTTGTAAAAATATAGGACTACTATTCATATATATTGACTGACTCCAAGGTAATTGTTCAGAGGTTACATTTTTTGAGCTTTGACTATTTTTAGATTCAAAAAAGATACTAAAATCTGTTTCAGCACGACGATCATTAATATTAACTAACGAATCTCCTGTTAATGTGTAGTTTTCTTTTGCTGGTTTTTGAACTTGTGCATTAACGCTATAGCTTAATCCCAGGATTGTAGCGATAATTGTCAAAGTAGCTGTGATCTTAATTTTCATGATTTGAATGTTTTAAAAATAAACATATTCTTAACCATGAAATTATAAATCAATCCAGAGATATATTTGTCTTGCTTAATACATAATTTAACATTGTCAAGAATTTATCAAGAATTGATTAACTTCCCCATTCCCCTGTGCTTATTTCCTAGTCATTCACACTCACTAAAGGCGGCAATTGACTAACAGGAATCTCCAAAAAGTAAGCCAACACTTCCCTACGCCAAGCATCATAAATTTTTGGCAAATCACTAATATCTGTACCTATTGCCTCATGGGTAAGTTGCCAATGTTGTTTAAGGTAGGGGTTTCTTCTACGTTGTGCTTCCTCATCAATTTCTAACACTTGTGCCGCTAAATCGGCTTTTTTAGCTGGGGAAACCTGCTCATATTTACGTTGCCACCAATTTACCACACCTACACGGTGTCTAGCTTCTTCCGGTTTAATTCTAGTTTTAGAAAATTCCGCTGATTGAGGATCACTAATTGTACTGGTGATACCATTCACAAATAAAGAAGCCACAATGTGCATTTCATAATGTAATTCAAAAGCTAAAAAACCCTGCCAATTTCTAACAGGTAAATCCCCCATATATTCCCAATGTTTTTCTACTTGTTTTTGAATATCATCAATGGGATCTTGTCCATAAATTTCCTGAGCGCGACGACGAGTATTGATCGCGTGTGCGCCATCATCTCCGATTTGTTGACTGAGAAATAATTGCAAATCTGGATCAGGAATTTCACCAATTACCTTAGCACAAACTTGGACAATAAATAAATCATGGGCTGCACCTGCAACACGAAAACGATAAAACTTTTCTATCTCTTCTGGTGTGGTTGGTGCTTTAGTTTCATGTAATCGCTGTTTTGGTAAATTTGGGGCGTGTTTCTGGATGATTTTGTTAAATATTTCCAGTTCTAAGTCTGTATTCCAAATGGCACGGTTTAAAGTTGTAGTCATGTTTGTTTTTTAATATTAACTCAGTTGCTGAATATTGACTTTCTATATTTTATTATAGCTAGTAAATATACTATTTAAGAACCTGCTATAATGAAAATAAATATTGGGTTAAGAAGTTATGCTATTAAAATATAACCTTCAACAATGTTTACCTTCAGCGGAAGATTTACCAGATTCGGATGATACACCAGTGGATAACGAACTACAACATCTAATTCCGGGATTACTGGAAGCTATTTTGGCTTTAATTTGGGCAGAAAAAATGGATTGGTTTTTTGGGGTATATATGGGAATTTATCATGATCCCAACCAACCAGCAATAGTACCTGATGGGTTTTTAAGTATTGGTGTACCGAGAATTATTGACTCAGATTTGCGTTTATCCTATGTGTTATGGGAAGAACAAAAATTACCAATTATGGTTTTAGAAGTAGTATCACAAACGCGCAGGGGAGAATATACAGAAAAGAAACAAGAATATGCAGAATTAGGAATTTTGTATTATGTGATTTATAATCCTCTCAGGAAAAGAAAACAGAAATTAGAAGTTTATAAATTGGAAAATGGAGAATATCAATTATTAACAGGTGAACCTGTTTGGTTGCCAGAATTGAATTTAGGAATAGGGAGAGAAGAAGGAAAATATCAAGGAATTACCAGAGAATGGTTATATTGGTATGATCAAACAGGAAAGCGATACTTAACCCCAGAGGAATTATTGCAACAGGAAAGATTGAGAGCGCAAAAATTAGAAGAAATTTTACGTTCTCATGGAATAGATCCGAATATTTAGAACAGTAGAAAATGATTCAGATCCCCATTCAAGAAGTTGGGGATCTAAAGTTATCAATTATCTATTTCTTGAGATAAACTAACTAAGCGAATAAATTCACTGCGATAACCTTGAGGATCTTCTCCTTTTCCTTATAAATTAGTATCAATTGTTGATAGTTGATTAATTTGAGATATACAGGAATTAAGAATATTAGCAAATTCTGTCCGGTTGATAGGAAGTTTTTCAAAGTTAGGAACTGTAACTAAACAACTATAATTTTTAACTAATGTTTGTAATGCTTTGTAGTTTGGGTCATTTACTGCTATGGTTTTAGAAGGATTATTCTGATTAGCTAAAGCTGTGACGATAAAAGATTGATTTAAAACTGCTATTCCTAGAGATGGAATTAACAATAATAGTATTAAAATACTTACACGTTGCCAGAGTTTGGAGGGTATGGGATAAGACATGATTAAATCCTCACTCTCAAAAGATTTGTTATGTGGTACTTACCCAGAATACTCTTGATAGGTAAAAAATTTATCACTGTTACAGTTTTGGTAACTGGGGTAGCATCCTTAACTACTTGCAGAGATACTGGAAAATATTAATGAATGATATGTCTGTATTGAAAAAGTTACTTTTACCTAGTATTAATATTAAGTCTGGGGATGAATTTTAAGGAGTAATTAATAACAAATTAATTAGTATAAAATCTGCTAATTTTCCTGTAGGGTGCGTTCATATAACGCACCATTTGTATTAATTTAATTATTTATTTTTTTGTGCTACAATAGTCCGATGTCGAGGATCACTAGCAACAGTCGTTAAAACATCAAAACCCACAGACTTTAAACACCCCTCAATATCAAATAAATAGTAGTCATCACTCCAAGGTTCTGTACTTTTCATTAAAGTGAATAATACGGGAGGTAAATTTTGAATTACAGGTGATTTGGGGTTATTATCTACAATAGCAAAACAACCACCAGGACGCAGTAAACGTAATGCTTCTTGGAAAATTGCTTTACTTGCAAAACCAGGAAGTTCATGGGTGACAAATTGCAGAGTTATTAAGTCAAAAGACTCACTGGGTAATTCTGTTTTTTCCGCTTGTGCGTGTATCCATTGGGATATTTCGTTGTAAGTATCTAATTCCTTTGCTACACTCAACATATAAGGAGATAAATCTAAACCGACTGTACGCACAGAATGATTTTGTTTTTGTTGATAAAAACGATGCAGAGATAAGGTAGAAATTCCGACAGAACAACCAATATCGAGGATATCATTAATATCTTGGGTGGTGTATTTTCCCAGAACTTCGTGAAAACTGGATCTTAATCTGCGGTGTGCAGTTTCCCAGGTGATGTTTTCTTTTGGCCATACCCGCAAGGCCATAGAATAGGTGGCGCTGGGTGCTTCAAAAGCTGCTTTCCAACACATATTTCCTTGATCATAAGCATGAAAAGGAACGTTATAATAGTCAGGATAGGTGACTTTGGGATTTATATTTTCTTGCAGCTTGTTTTTTACTCCTGAAGATTCTAATTTTTGGTAATTTTTGCGCCAAGCAACACCATTTTTTTCTGCTGTTTTAATTAGTACCTGTCTTGCTTGTTGTTTCATCAAGCTGTAGATAGGTTTGGTATTAATTAATAGGTTGACAAATTGAGAAAGTAAGGTTTCTCCTGCCCAGTCTGGTTTAATTTTTGCAGTCATTGGTAAGATAAGTGTAGAGGGTTTTTTGTTTATTTATATTGTATATGAGTTTTTGATTTATTTTGTCTGAATCAGGATGTCCAGGATTTTCAGGATTTACAGGATGGGGTTATTTTTGGGGATAAAAGGTTAAGTGATACTTACGGTAAGCAAGCGATATTCTAATGAACTTTTAATCACCTAAATTAAGGGCAATTTTTAAAGCTAAATTTACTTTTTCTAGCAACATTGGCGATAAGATACCTAATTTCTTCTGAAACACAGATTGATTCACAGTTGCTATTTTATCACTCCTGATGATTGAGCTTTTTTTCAGTCCAGTTTCCTGAAATTCATCGTCTTGATCAGAGACTAAAATCCAAGTATCTCGTAAATCACCATCAGGTATTTTTGAGAAAATTCCTAAAATAATTACTTCTTCTCTGTGAACTGCAATAACTAAAGCTGGTCTAAGTTTATTACTGCTTAAATCGCTAAAAGGAAAGGAAACTAACCAAATTTCATGAATCTTCGGTTTCATCATTATAAATATCCTCTTCTGGATCATTCCACTCTGTAAATCCCGTTTCTGCTAATTTCATAAACTCTCTCATTTCCAACGCTTTTCTAATTTCTGTAATTAATTCATTAATTTCTTCTACAGGAAATTGTAGAATCATGGCTTTAAGTTCTTCCTTTTTCACTTTCATTATTCACAACTCCTTGTTTTTATTGATTTTTAGCATTGATTTTACTTTTAAATCATTAGGTAGATTATAGCATATTGTCAGAATCAGGATGTCCAGGATTTAAGGATTTTCAGGATTTAATTGAGAGATTTTGAAAAATATGCCAAATATGATGTATAATGTGTTGTTGTATGATATATTTACCTTTTTTGTAATGTGTATGAAAACAATAACTATCAACTCTCATGTTGGACAAGATGGAATATTACATTTAGATATTCCTGTAAATATTAGTAATGCTGATTTAACAGTTACTATTATTGTTAAACCTAGTGATAATTCTCAACAGGAAAATAAACCTAAAGGAAAAGGTTGGCCTGCTAATTTTTTTGAAGAAACTTCAGGTTGTTTAAAAGATACTCCTCTAGTTATTGATTCTGAAGGTGTTTTTGATGATTTAGAGAATTTTAAATTATCATGAAATATTTGTTGGATCAGATTATTTAACAGATATTACTTGATCACATCTTCTTCTATAAGTTCTGAATCAAAAATTAACCACTGCTGAAAAAGTTCTTTAATCCATTTACTTACATCAGGATATTTATCATCAATCGCTTTTAATCTATTTTTCATATTCCTTTGATAATAACTTTGATATTCTAAAGTTCTCACAGCGATAAAATTTAATGTATAGGTTAACATTCTTAGTCTAGCCATAGCTAATTGTAAATTACTTCGTGAATAGTTAATCTTTCTTGAATTTCCTTTATTTTCATTAAAAGGAGAACATTGATTATCTTTGATTATTTTACGAAATTCAACAATGTCTAAATCTAATTCATAAAAAGCATCTATACGAATCTCATAATTAATCCAATTCCTTATTTCCGATTCATTTCCTAGTTCAAAACCTTTAATTCCTATATTCCAATACCTATCAATTCCTTTACGATTTCTGAAATGACTAAAATTTTCAAAAAATCGTTTGAATTGTCTTTGATGTTCATCTGATGAGTTAGCAATACCTATGATATGAAGATTCTTTTTTTGATAATCTTTTTCTACACAATCTATAGAACGTGATACCCAAGTGGTAAAGTTTAACTGGGTTCTATTTAAACCTTGTATTAAGAAAAAGTTAGCATAGTATGAAGTTACAAAACCCCAACTAAAATAACCTTGTTTGATCAAATTATCAGCAGCACAAATATTTAAGACTGCTTTAGAAAGGAGTTTTTCAATGTCTGTCAATATGTAATTATTTACATTGGAAATAATAAATCCTTTTTCATAATCTTCTTTGGATTTATACAGGTTAATCAAATAATCTTTAAAAGACTTTTTAGCATCGCTATTACAATTGCTAAAAGCAATAGCAATTTCCTCAAATGTTAATGACACCCTTTAAAATCTCCCAATTAATCTTCAAACTAATCTCCGATCATCACAGCAAAATCTTCTTTAACTGCATTTTTTAATTTACTTACTATCATTTCACCTACTTTTTCCTGTGCTTTAAAACCACCACCACTAGGTAAATTATCTTTATCAAATTTAAAGTCTTGAATTAGTTCCAGAACTTTAATAGTATTTTCAGTGTTAAACATCTTGTGTTTTTGCATAACCACATTAAAAATCTCATAAAATGCTTGCATGAGTCCACCAAATCCAACGGTTTTTAAAATATATGTTTTAGGATTATCCCATTGTTCTAAGAATACTGCTTTAATAGAACGAAAATATATTTCAAAAATTTTATATTGCTGCTCAAAACCATAGTTAGCAAGTTTTCCTGTTTTGGGTTCTACATAATCTTTAATTTGGTTGACAAATTCATTTAAAGATATTCCAAAACCACTTTCTCCAGTTGTTCTAATTAATTCATACAAAGGACTTTCATCTGTTTCATTTAACCTAAGAGCTATTTCTCTTGCTCGTCTTTCTGCGCTCACTCCTTCTCCATCAAAATCTTCAATATCTCCTTCTAATAAATCCATTAAATCTAAATAAAGAGATGCAGGAACTCCTTTTTGAGTTTTGTTAATTGTGACGAACAATCTCGCTTGATCCTTAACAGATAATCCCAAAGTGGCAATTACCATTAATGGAAAATCAGGGTTTGCATCATAGCAACCATTAACTCGATGCTGTCCATCTATAATTAGTCCGAGAGAGTTTGTATCTTCTAAAATGAGTAAGTTATCATTTTCTTGATAGTCAAATTTGTTCTCATCAATATTGACTAAAATAGAATTAGGTATAATACCCTGTCCTTGATTAATATAATTTTTAATTTCTTTGATTCTGGTTTTAGAAAATGATCTTTGATATCCTAATTTTTTATCATCAATTCTTCGGGAAACATCAAAACGTTCATAAATCATTCTAACAGTAGTTGTAAATACAAGCATGGGTATCTTGTTTTGAATGATTTTAAATGCAGGAATTTCAATTGCCATAAATAATCACGTGCTGAATTTTATTATAAATACTTATCTAATCATAACATATATTCTGAGTAATTTACCTATAAAAAACCTTCTACCCAATAGCATAATCTGTAAATTAATAAATTGTTATTTCTAACCAATTCCGTCCATTAGTAACTCCTGTAACAATTCCTTTACAATAAAATAAAGAAAACAAGATATTGCAGGAGAAAAGCTAAATCATGTTAGCAGAATATCAACAACATACCCAAGAACGCGCCCAATTAGGTATTCCCCCCTTACCATTAGATGCAAAACAAACATCAGAATTATGTGAATTACTCAAAAATCCCCCACAAGGACAAGAAGAGTTATTATTACATTTATTACGCGATCGCATACCCCCCGGAGTAGACCAAGCAGCTTATGTAAAAGCCGGTTTTCTCACTGCTATTGCAAAAGGAGAAATAACCAGTCCTCTAGTTTCTCCCATAGATGCGGTAGAATTACTAGGAACAATGGTAGGCGGTTATAACGTACAATCATTAATTGATTTACTACAAGTTTCTGCTAATTCTGAATCTGGTGATGCACCCTTAGTTATGGGTGGCCAAGGTAAAGAACCCATCGCTGCTTATGCTGCAACTGCACTCAGCAAAATTCTGTTAGTTTATGATGCGTTTCACGATGTTTTAGAACTTTCCAAAACCAACCCCTTCGCTAAAAGAGTGGTAGACTCTTGGGCAGCAGCAGAATGGTTTACTTCTCGTCCCACTTTACCCGAAGCTATCACCGTTACCGTTTTCAAAGTTCCGGGAGAAACCAACACCGACGACTTATCACCCGCAACCCACGCTACCACCCGTCCTGATATTCCCCTTCACGCTTTAGCAATGTTAGAAACCCGTCAACCGGGAAGTTTACAAACCATTGCAGATTTGAAGAAAAAAGGACATCCTGTTGCTTACGTCGGTGATGTGGTGGGTACAGGTTCATCTCGTAAGTCTGCAATCAATTCTGTATTATGGCATTTAGGAAATGATATTCCTTTTGTTCCCAACAAACGGGCAGGAGGTTATATTTTAGGTGGGGCGATCGCACCTATCTTTTTTAACACTGCTGAAGATGCAGGTGCATTACCCATTCAATGCGATGTCACCCAAATGGAAACTGGTGACGTAATTACAATTTACCCCTACAAAGGCGAAATTACCAAAGGGGGAACAGTCATTGCAACCTTCACTCTCAAACCTGATACCATTTTAGACGAAGTTCGCGCCGGTGGACGTATCCCCCTATTAATTGGTCGTACCCTCACCGACAAAACCCGTCAAGCGTTAGGTTTAGCACCCAGCGATTTATTTATCCGATCCCCCCTAACCCCCCTTGCTAAGGGGGGACTGGGGGGATCAGACACCGGAAAAGGCTTCTCATTGGCGCAAAAAATGGTCGGGAAAGCGTGCGGATTGCCAGGAGTACGTCCGGGGACATCTTGCGAACCAATCATGACTACAGTGGGTTCTCAGGACACCACAGGACCCATGACTAGAGACGAGTTAAAAGAACTCGCTTGTTTAGGTTTCAGTGCAGACTTAGTAATGCAGAGTTTCTGCCATACCGCAGCATATCCCAAACCAGTAGATATTAAAACCCATCAAGAACTTCCCGACTTCATCTCCTCTCGTGGTGGTGTAGCTTTGCGTCCTGGTGATGGTATCATTCACTCCTGGTTAAACCGGATGTTATTACCGGATACAGTGGGAACAGGAGGAGACTCCCACACCCGTTTTCCTTTGGGAATATCCTTTCCTGCGGGTTCTGGGTTAGTTGCGTTTGCCGGTGCATTGGGTGTAATGCCTTTAGATATGCCAGAATCAGTTTTGGTAAGATTTAAAGGAGAATTGCAACCAGGAATAACTTTGAGAGATATTGTTAACGCTATTCCTTATGTTGCCATCCAAAAAGGTTTATTAACCGTCGAGAAAAAGAACAAGAAAAATGTTTTTTCTGGACGGATCATGGAAATTGAAGGATTACCTAATTTAAAGGTAGAACAAGCATTTGAATTAACAGATGCTTCCGCAGAACGTTCTTGTGCTGGTTGTACAATTAAGTTGAGTGAAGAAACCATTGCCGAATATTTGCGGTCGAATATTGCCCTGTTAAAAAATATGGTAGCACGGGGTTATTCTGATGCGCGAACCATCATGAGAAGGGTGGCAAAAATGGAAGAATGGTTAGCTAATCCTGTATTATTATCTGGTGATGCTGATGCGGAATATGCAGAAATAATTGAAATTGATTTGAACGAAATCAAAGAACCAATTGTTGCTGCTCCCAATGACCCTGATAATGTTAAGTTATTATCAGAAGTTGCGAATGATCCAGTACAAGAAGTTTTTGTTGGTTCTTGTATGACAAATATCGGACATTATCGCGCAACTGCGAAGGTTTTGGAAGGTGCAGGAGAGGTAAAAGCAAGGTTATGGATCGCACCACCTACAAGAATGGATGAACACCAATTAAAAGTAGAAGGTGTGTATGATGTTTTCGTAGGTGCAAAAGCGAGAACTGAGATTCCTGGATGCAGTTTGTGTATGGGAAATCAGGCGCGAGTGGAAGATAATACAACTGTGTTTTCTACCTCTACTCGTAACTTTAATAATCGCATGGGAAATGGCGCACAAGTGTATTTAGGATCGGCAGAATTAGCAGCAGTTTGTGCGTTGTTGGGAAGACTTCCTAATGTGCAGGAATATTTGGATATTGTGGGTGAGAAAATTCATCCTTTTGCTGATAATTTGTATCGGTATTTGAATTTTGATCAAATTGTTGGTTTTGAGGATGAGGGTAGGGTTATTAGTAAGGAGGAACAGGCGGCTTTGGTATAATCTAGGTTAGGGTGGGTCTGGATGGCTCACCTGAATATGTTATAATTTATATTTTATGGGGAAGAGTCATTTTAAGAAAGCAATATCATCTTTGGAATCTCGTATTGCTGAACACAAGGAAAAAATTAGGGTAGAATTAGAGAGAGAATTTCCAGATCCAGGTTTGATTAATCATTGGGAAAAGGAAATCAGAGCTTTTGAACAAGGAATAAAACAAGCGTTAAAAAGATTGGGTAAAAACTAATGACACTCGCAAAACAAAAAATTAGCAGTGAAAACTCAACGCTTAATCAGTTACTAATGGAATTACAGGAAGAATGTCAAAATGTTCTTTCTCTGGTTAATCAATTACAACTTTCTGAATTAAGCGATCGCCAAAAGGGTAAAATACTTTCAGAATTACTGGTAGCTTCAATTCATTTACATTCCCATTGTGATGAAGATTGGCAAAACTTAATTTCCGATGAAATGGAAACTTTAGCAGATGATTAGTGGAGAAAATCTTATAAATATAAAGAGGTGAAAAAATGATAGAACTCCATCCTGAGTTTTTAATAAAAAATGGTGAAAAACAATTTGCTGTATTACCTTATGAGGAGTTTTTAAAGATTAAGGAATTGTTAGAAGATTTGGAAGATTTACGAGATTTGAGAGATGCTAAGGAAGAAGAAAAAGATTGTGTTTCCATGTCTTTAGAAGATGTCAAGAAGATGTTACTATCTTGATAACAGAAATTACCAGGGTAAACAATGCCAGCAAAGGATACTTTCCATGAAGCGGTAAAAAATGCTTTAATTAAGGATGGTTGGATAATTACTTTTGATCCATATCCGATTAAATATGAAGAAGTTAAATTAATTGCTGATTTAGCTGGTGAAAAAACAATTTCCGCAACCAGAGAAGGAGAAAAAATAGTTATTGAAATTAAAAGTTTTCTGAGTCGTTCTCCCATGCGTGAATTTGAAACAGCGTTAGGACAATATCTTATTTATCAAACCTTTCTTTCTCTTACTCATCCTGAGTATAAAGTTTATTTAGCAATTGGTGAAAAGATTTATGAGAAGTTTTTTGAACAAGTTGCAATTGAATTAATTTTACAAAAATATCAAGTTTTACTGTTGGTTGTTGATATTAACAAAGAGGAGATTATCAAATGGACAAGCTAATTCATTATCAAAATATAATCAAAGAAATCCTGACTGAATATGAAAGAATTTCAGCACAAGTACCTGATCCTGATATAGATGAGGTGTTAATGTTTGATGATCAAAGAAGTCAATATCTTTGGTTTAATATTGGTTGGAAAAATAATAAACGAGTGAAAGCAATTTCCGTTTATGTGAGAATTAAAAATGAGAAAATTTACATTGAGGAAGATTGGACTGAGGAAGGAATTGCAACGGAGTTATTAAGAGAAGGTGTACCGAAAGAGGATATTGTTTTAGCTTTTCATGATCCTGAAAGTCGGAAGTTGACAGAGTTTGCTGTAGCTTAGAGATTTTTATGATTTCTGGTGGGTAATTTCTATGGAGTCAGATACCTAAACTTGAGGAGTCTCTGGTATAGTGTAATATTTAGGATGGGGTATAATATTCCATCTTACACACAAACGAGAAAATAACTTAAATTATGCTATCTTACCAAACTTTTGACTCATTTGATCCTCTGGAAGCAAAAACCGAAGCTGATACAGAGGTAAAACTAAAATCCCTCAAAAATGAAATTAGAGGCATTTTAACCTCTTATTCAGGATGGTATGATCCCTTTTCTGAAACTATTCAAAATTCTATGGACTCTGTAGAAAAACGTGCTACTAAAGAGTCTAGTTATATCCCAAAAATTTGGATCACTATTAATTTACAAAAGAATATACTAATAGTAACAGATAATGGAACAGGTTTAGATGAAAAACAATTTAAATCATTTCTAACCCCCTTCTTTTCTTTTAAAAATAGCAAAAATCGCGGTCATAAAGGTGTTGGAGCAACCTATTTAGCTTATGGATTTAATTATATTCAACTGTGTACGAAAACATCTAATTATAGTGCTGTAGGAAAAATGATTAATGCAAAAGAGTGGGTAGATGATGATGATAATTCTTTAGGAAGACCTCAAGTAACTCCTGATCAAGAACCTTTAGATCAATACTTTAAAACAATTGTGGAAAATAATGATACAGGTGTTTCCATTTGTCTTGAATTTGATAAAAATACTTTTCCTAAAAACCTCACTTGGGTAGGAATGAAAGAAGCTAGTTCATGGCTAAAAGTTTTAAGACTTAAAACGGCATTAGGCTCTATTAAACCCACTGAAAAATTAGAGGTTTTCTTAGATGTAATTGATAAAAATGGAAAACTAACTAAAGAATCAATCACAAGTCCTACTTATCTATGGATTCATGAAACTACTGAAAAGTCAAAGTCTATTTGTTATGAAAAAATCCACCAAAAGAAACAAGAATTATTAGATAAACATAAAGATTATAATGAATTACCTAAAACTTTTATGAATAAATATGTTATTTATGGCGAGTGGAATTTTGATTCATCTGATTCTCATAAAGAACTAAAACTAAAATTAGAAGAGGAAGAAAAAGAGCTTTTAGACAAACATAAACCTTATGTATATTGTGCTTATGTTTGGTCAGTTAATCATTGGAATAATTTTAGTCGTGATTTAAGTTATAGAATAGGAAATAAAGTGTTATCTGGTGGGATACAATTAGCATCAAATAATATGCCTCAAGGAGAAACAATTCAAATTCCCCTGGGACAAAATATCAGTCGTCAAAATAATGCGTTTGTTTTGATTCACTTTGAAAATTATACACCAGATTTAGGTCGAAAAAGTTACATAAAACAATTACAAGAACTAGCACAAAAAATTGCTTCCCGTTTAGTAGATGTTTTATTTAGGTATCATAAATGTTTGAGACCTACTGGAACTGGAAAAAGCAGAGAGGATATTTTAATACAAAAGAGAATTGATGATTGGAAAAAGGAAATGGAAGAACATGAGCAACAACATCCTTTAAATTTAATTAATAACAACTTTTTCAATCCAACAAAAGAAATCTCTATCACATCAATACCATCACGAGAACAAGATGTGATTGCACTTTTTAATCAGATGATTGCTGGAGGTGTTATTCGTGGAATTAAAATAATGGCAACAAATGAACGCTCTGATTATGATAGTCTATACAGAATAATTATAGATAGAAATCCTTTACATATCTATGATAAAGATAAAAATCCTTTGGGAGTTCAAGAGGAAAATCTAGAAGATTATGAATCTAAAAAAGTATTGCCATTTCAGTCTGCACCTCAAGTTTTAGAGTACAAGTATTCATTGGATGGATTAATTGAAGATATAGGTACAGGAACAAAAAATTCCAAAGATATTAATTTAGTTGTAGTTTGGGAAACTGGGAAAGAGTGGCAAAAAAATTATCAAATAACAACTACACTACATGAAGATTATCTTGAATATAGACCTTATCATGGTGTTACACATAGAATGTCTAATCTTGAGATACGTGGAAATAGCATGGATATAATTATCTTACAAGAATTAATTGAGTATCTTAATGATCCTGAATCTACTCAAGAGAAGCAACTTAAAAAATACGAAGATTATGAAGATTAAATAGTAATTTTTCTTTTAAATTGTACTTTTTTAACTGATGATTTAGTAAGAGCGATCGCTGTTTGGTGTAGGTAGGATGAAGTGCGATCGCCTTTTTGATGTATGTAGGATGAAGAGCGATCGCCTTTTGGGTATGATTAATGTGCGATCGCTATACTAAAACTTGAACATCACTAAAAGCAGGTTTAATAAATTTCTCCTTATCCTCCAACCTAACATAACCCAAATTAACAGCCATATCCATCAATTCAGTTAAAAACCGCCTCAACTCATCCACAACTTGCTGTTTATTCAACATCACTAATTTTTCTTCCGTTGAATAACCAACCTCCCTTAAATAACACTTAATTTCATTACCAACAGGTACAAATTTAATCATGATCCAATAACTTTCAACAAAATCTAACCGAATAGTTTTACTCCTTTGTAAATCTCCTATATGTTCAGCTAATCTCTCCTCTAGTAACATACAAATATCTGGGTCAAAAAATACATTAAATTTGGTTTCTCCTATTTCTACAATCACTTTGTGATCATATTCATAACAGAACTTTCTTAACCCTAATTCAAACTGAGATAATTCTCCTAAAGGATCATCAGGAGGATCAGCAAAATTTTCTAAATTGCGTTCTCCCAATCTTATTTTAAATTGCTCAACTTTATTCATTATAATTACCCCTTAATTTTATTAATTTTCTTGAATTTTATTTAGGCTTTACTATCGGGTAAGCATATTTAATTGTACCATCTGGATTTCTCCCAATTAGAGCATAAATTACATTTTTTGTAACACTGCCATCAGTATGATACACTCTACCAATGGGACGATTAAATTTAATAGTATAATTTCCATAATACTTAGGAATTAACTTTTCCAATTTCAACCAATCTTGATCATTTAACCATTGTCCTTGATCTTGATTTTTACTAGATGCTCTACCCTGTAAATTACTAGGTTTTAACTTTGCACCATGATGACGGATAATATGATCATAAGCCTTAGTTGATTTGGGATTATCCCATTGTGGTTCTTTTCCTGTACCTCTCCACTCACAACCACTACCTACTTCGACTGTATCATCAATAATATCAGATTCAACAATCTCTATATATTCTAGCTCATCAGACGACAATCTATTTAACCTCCTGAAAAATCAAGACAAGGTGATCATAAACTAAAATTGTCTTCAGAAACTAACACCGCAGAAATACCATATCACCGGAATTAATTAAGGCGATAGCAAAGCTTACCGAATGTATCGCTGTTTGATGTAGGTAGGATAAAGTGCGTTAGCGATAGCTTACCGAAGGTATCGCCTTTTTGATGTAAGTAGAATAAAGTGCGTTAGCGAAGCTTACCGAAGGTATCGCTCTTTAGGTATAGTTTTATGGATGCGATCGCCTCAAATCACTAACCAGCTTTCACCCCTATCAATAAAGCCAATTCTAACCACTTCCAATAACAATCAACATCAATAAAACCGATTTTTCTTAACCATTGTAACTGTGTTTCTACATCCAACAATTTATTAGAAGGATCATCATTTTCCGGTAAAGTACCAATCTCCTTCAAAAACTTTTCATGTAATGACTGCGTAGGTGAAGCAACGTGTTCTAAATTGCAAAAAATACCACCTGGTTCTAAAATATCAAACACTTCTGTATATAAAGAGAACTTCCGTTCATGACTTAAATGATGAATTGCAAAACTAGAAACTACAGCATCAAATAAACCTAACTCTGGTAAAGGTGCATCTAAATTATGATTAATAATTTCCACACTTGGATCATCTGCAAAGCGATTTTTTACTGCTGATAACATAGTTGGTGAAAAATCAACTGCGACACTTTGTAAATGAGGACGATCTATTTTTAATAATGCAAGTAAGCGGTCGTCTCCTGTTCCAATATCTAAAATACGTTTGATATTTTGCGGAACTTGAGATAATAACACCCCTTCCCTTTCGGTGCGATGAGGTATTTTATCAGCTTTACCTAAATAACTTAAAGCGTGTTCTGAAGAAGTCCAAAGATTAATATTATTCATGTTATCTGTTGCGGGAAGATTGGGGAAATGTTTCTGCTAATATTGTAAAAGAAATAATACCACAAATATCAGCCGCTAAATCAACCAAATCTGCATTACGATAGGGAACATAAGATTGGATGATTTCATCAACTATACACAATCCTAAAATAAGAAACGGTGCAATTGGTATATAAAAATTGCCTATTCTTAATTTTTTCTTTCTCAACACTTGATGGGTAAGATAGGCCGCAATTCCTAATAATAAGAAATGCAAAATCGTATCATAATAGGGAAACCGTGATATTTCTGTAGGAATGATCCGTAAATAAGCAGCAATAAAGATAGAAAATAAAATTCCCAAATAAACCCAAAAAGCAATAACCCAGCGTTGATGTGCGTTCATGTTTATGATTTTAAACTGTGTTATTAACAACAGGAAAATCACAGATAATTTCGTAAGTTTTCGATCTGTTTATTGGGAATTTTTAATCATTATTTTAAATGTCTCTAATTTAAGCGTGTAAATTAGCTTGTTCCTGTAACCAAGGATCTACAGGTTGTCCATCTTTGCGTTTGAGTTCTATTTCTATTGCTATGACTTCTTTTGAACCGGGAGGTGCAGGTTTTTGATGGAAAACAACATCATATTCTAAAGGGTTTTGATTATGTTCTTTTAACCAATCTTGGACTTTTGTTAATGCAAAAAATGATTGTCCATCTTTGAACATTGTGGTGATTTGCATTTGTAGGGTGTAGGGGTTGGTGCGTGCCATTTTTTTAACTCCTTTTATTCTTCTGCGTTAAAGTCTACTTTATCATAAATATCTGCTAATGATATTTGACAGGGAATGGAAGCTAAATTGAGATTTTCTTCTGCATCGGTAAATTCTGAAAATATCCATTTATTATTATCAGTTTTAAAATATTGTTCAATGTGCATTGTATATTGATTAATTAAAATATATTCTTGTAAAGTGGGAATTGTGCGATAAGCTGCAAATTTTTCATCCTTATCATAGCTTTTGGTAGATTTTGATAAAACTTCTGTAATCATCACCGGATTTACTAAAGTGTCTTTTCTTCCTTCTTGATATTCTAAGGGAGTTTTCACAACCATAATATCAGGATAGGTGTGAATTTTTTTGTTAGGAATCCAAAGACGTTGATCTGTAACAAAGACTTGATAAGGTTGACGTTTTAAAGCAAAATTTAGCTCTGCATAAAAATTGCCAGCAAGTTGATTATGATTTGGTGTTCCGCCTGTCATTGGTATAATTAATCCATTGATATATTCATGACGTATTTCTGAGTTTATTTCTAATTCTAAATATTCTTCGGGTGAATAATAGCGGGTTTCTTGTGCAAGAGTCATAATTTTAATCTTTGAACTCTGTGATAATTATATCATTTTTAGCAGCATAAGCTAATGCTTCATAAATATCCCCTTCTTCCAGGTAGGGATAAGCCTTGAGAATGTCATTGAAACTGTGACCAGATGCCATTAAACCAACAATAGTACCAACGGTGACACGCATTCCTTGGATGCAGGGTTTACCACCCATTACTTCAGGATTGCGGGTAATTCTTGTAAGTTTTTGCATGGTTAATTAGATTGGTAAAGTTTCTAATAAAGTTATAATTATGATTATAGTTTACCAGGTTGTATATCTAAAAAATGAAAACAAAAATAATTGAATATGCAGTAATTTATGAATGTGGTGAGAAAAACTGGAGTGCTTATGTTCTTTAACTTACAAATCATATAACTCTTTAAACCAATTGATAAAACCCTGCACTTTAGGATTGTTGGGATTTAAAATATTATACTTGATAGCTTGATGTATTTGTCTACCTGGTTCATTCTGCCATGCTAACCAGGTGTAAATTTCTGCTTTATCAATATAAGATTCTTTAAATGTTGCACCTTTATTTTTTGCTTCTCTGACTACTTCCTGTGCATATTCCCAAAGATGTTCTCCCTGTTCAGGAATCATATAACCTAAAAATGTTTCTAACATTCCTTCTATGATATTATTTGGCATAATCCAAACACCAAATTTTTGATTATCTGGTGTATTAATAATTAACCCATTTTCCGGTATAGTTTCAGGAAGATGAGGAATATTTGGTAAACAAGCATTTCTGATACTTTGCCAACGTAAACAAGCATCATCATCAGCATCTACCATTAAACCTAAATGTGTGCGTCCTCTAGTTTGCAATTCTGTGTATATGAGATCAGAAGTAATATTTTCATAACCTCCACATTCTTGAATTGATATAATTGCTTCTTCTTTTTTATTACCCCAAAAAATACCATTTTTTTCAATTAATTCTGGTATCACTCGTAAATCATCTTGACCTTCAACTAATAATTTTTTGGGTTTATCATTTTTTGCCATTGCTAACGTACCTCCAGTTCTCTTTCCGCAGCAATGACCATTTGAGATTCATTGAAAACTATACTTTTTGATTTATCTTTTTCAATTCTATGAATCCTAATACCATCATCTGTGACATTTTCTTGCTTTGCAATTTCGGCTAAACTTTTCCAACAATCGCTATTATGGGTAGTTGCAAAAACCTGGACATTTAATTTTTTGGCTGTGTCCCAAATCATTTTCCACATATCAGACATTGCAGTAAAATGCAGTCCAGTATCAATTTCATCTACAAATAAATAACCATTTTTCACTGATACTATTGCTAATGCGAGTCCTAAAATTCGCCAAATTCCATCACCCATACTGCCAATTGGTACACGCTTACCATCAGAAAGAAGGACAAGAAAACCACCGCGTGAATCTAATGAATACTTTAAATTTTGAGAGCTAATAGGAGCGATACGCTGAATTTTTGAATCTATTTTATTTAATGCCAATTCTACAATTTTTTCTTCAGGTGTTAACACTAAATTATCAAATAACTCTATCATTTCTTCTGTTCTTAAAGAAGATGATTTAACAAACTGTGTTTTGAGTTTTTTAGATAAAATTTCTTCTTTATTGCTATTACGTGACCATCTAAGAGACTCTTTTGAAATACCACTATCACGTGATATTCCTCGTAAAGTGACAAATGCTTGTTGCCCAATTTTACATTTAACAGAAATAATAAGTTTATTTAACTTATTAAAAGAAGCATCTTCTTCATAAATATCAGTTTCCTCATAACGAGAAATGGTATTATGTGAGCGCGGATTATGTATCAAGACATCAAGATTTTCTTGGTTATTGTCATTAATACCTGATATAGAAAACTGACTATTATTTTCAATTTCATGACCATAAAAAAGATGCCGAATATCAATCTGACGATCTGTTTTATTATGATCACTCCAAAAATACTCACCCCGGTTAATCATTATTTCCGCAAGGGGTTCTAGATTAGTCCGTGAACATAAAAGCTGCACTGCTTCTAATATAGAAGTTTTTCCGCTATTATTTTCACCAACCAGTAAGTTAATTCTACCTAGTTGTTGAAGTTCAAAAGATTTGAAACCTCGGAAATTCTCTATTTTTATGCTTGTAAACATAATTTTTAAGATGAAGACAACAGATAAATAATGAGAATATGTTTATTATAACATTCAAATCCCCGACTTATTAAAGAAGTTGGGGATATTAGAGGGAGCAATTAATATATAACATTAGCATTAATATCTACATAATCTTCTATTGCTTGTTCTAAAAGTTTAGTTTCAGCAGTAGAAAATTGAGGAGATGGTAAAAATAAACTAACTAAAGGCTGAAGAACTGGATACTTTGCAAATGCCATGAGAAAACCAATAGCAAATTGAGGAATATGATTTTTCACAAAATTTGTAAAGTCTATAAAAATACCGTAAATTTTCTCCCACCAGGTGGGATCTCTTCTAGCAATTTCATTTTGAATATTCTCAAGTTCCGTTGTAATCTCATCGCGCTTGAGGTTTAAAAAATCAATACCATCACGAGTTAAAATACCATGTCTATTCCATGTCATTGTGAGATGGTCAACATTATCCAGTATTTTTACAATTTTTCCATAATGTAATTCATTAAATAAAGTCTCCTTAGAATATACATGGTTTTTAAATATCCAAAAGCCTTTTTGTTCATAAATCATCAATCTTATCCGTTTTATTTCTCTGTCTATTTTTGTGAATGCTCCTCTAAGAATAGTTTTTTGCTCAAATGAATATTTTTGATATTCATTGATTTTTTGTATTACTATCATGACCAGAGTTCTCCAGTGAGTTTTTTAATACTTAGGTTGTATCATAATAATGTAGAAGTTCATGTATATGTAATTAAATTTAACACACAACCTCTGTGTTACTGCTGGTTCTCTAAACAGAATAAATCACTCATTACGCTATGATAGTAAACAATGAAAGTTAAAGAAGTTCTCAAAATCCTAGAAGAAGATGGTTGGTATATAGATCGCATTAGAGGTAGTCACCGTATCCTCAAACATCCGATTAAATCGGGTATTGTTGTAGTAGCGGGTAAACTTAGTAAAGACTTAGCAGAAGGAACTCGAAAGAGTATTTTTTCCCAAGCACAACTGGAGGACAAATAATGAACAATTATGCAGTAGTCTATGAATGGGCGGGTAGTAATTATTCTGCTTATGTTCCAGACTTACCGGGATGTGTTGCTTGTGGTGATACCCTACAAGAAACAGAAGAACTCATTAAAGAAGCAATAGAATTGTATTTGGAAGTATTAAAAGAAGATGGAAAACCTATACCCAAACCTTCTACAAAAGTTGGTCAAGTTGCAGTGACAATATAAACTCAAATCCCCGACTTCTATTAAAAAATCGGGGATCTAATTCCTATTTCAACCCTGCTAATAAATCATTTTTCGCAGTTTCCAAAGCTTGCGGTAACTTACTTGCATCTCTTCCCCCAGCTTGCGCGAGATTGGGTTTTCCACCACCACCACCACCACAAATTTTAGCTATATTTCCTACAAATTTTCCTGCTTGGATTCCTTTTTTATTCACTTCAGAACTAAAAGCAGCAACAATATTTACCTTACCCTCTTCAGGAATTGAACCTAAAACCACAGCACCATTACCGATTTTTTGCAGTAGTCTTTCCGCAGCAGCTTTTAATGATTCTGCATCCACATCTTCCATCTGTGCAACTATAATTTTATGCTCTCCGATGGTTTCCGCTGTTGATAATAAACTGTCAGATTTAACTATTGCTAATTCTGATTTTAAATTCTCAATTTCCTTGTCTCTGTTGCGGAGTTCGGTTTGTAAAATTGTGATTCTTTCTGGTATTTCTTCGGGTTTGATTTTAAAGCGGAAACACAAATCTTTAGTTACTTGATCTCGCACGTTCAAATAATCCAAAACCGCAGCACCAGACACCGCTTCTATTCTTCTTACTCCCGCAGAACCACCCGCTTCAGAAATGATTTTGAAAACGCCAATTTCTGCTGTATTATGAACGTGAGTTCCTCCACACAATTCCATTGAAACACCAGGGAAATCAATTACTCTGACTTCATCACCGTATTTTTCCCCAAACATTGCCACTGCACCTCTAGCTTTTGCTTCTGCTAAAGGTAACACTTCAATTTTAGCTGAATGTGCTTCCGAAATCCAGGTATTTACTAAATCTTCAACCTGTTGAACTTCCTCCGCAGTTAAAGCACGGGGAGCATTAAAATCAAACCGCAATCTATCAAAAGAAACTAATGATCCTGCTTGGGAAATGCTTTCATCAACTACTTTCTTTAATGCTGCTTGTAATAAGTGGGTTGCTGTGTGGTTAGCTTGAGCGCGACGACGACAAGCGGTGTCAATTTGGGCGGTAATTTGATCACCAATTCTAATTGTACCACGTTCTATTTTACCAAAGTGAATAAAGAAATCAGATTCTTTTTTCACATCTTCAATTCTGATTAAAATTCCATCACCGGAAATATAACCTTTATCTCCAATTTGTCCCCCAGATTCCGCATAAAATGGGGTTTGATCTAGAACAATTTGTACTTCTGTTCCTGCTTCCGCTTCTTCTTGGGAAATACCATTAACTAACAATACTTCAACTTTTGCTGTTGCTTGGTTTTGGGTATATCCTAAAAATTCGGTAGAGTGGATATGTTCTGCAAGTTTATCTAATGAACCTTGGACGGTTAAATCAATGGTTTGGTGTGCTGCTTTTGCACGATCTATTTGTTTTTGCATTTCCACATTAAAACCATCAATATCAACAGTTAGTTGATTTTCTTCGGCAATTTCTTGAGTTAATTCTAATGGGAAACCAAAGGTATCATATAAAGTAAAAGCACTTTCACCGCTAATGACTGTTACACCTTTTTGTTTAACATCGGTGATGACTTCATTTAATAATTTCTCACCGTTATCTAAGGTTTTTAAGAAGTTGGCTTCTTCTCTTGCTAATTCTGCTTTAATAGCTGCTTCTCTTTGTAGCAAATTCGGATAAACATTTTCAGAAAGAGAAATTGCTGTTTCTGCAACTTGGTTAATAAATGCACCAGAAATTCCTATTAATCTTCCATGTCTCACAACACGACGAATTAAACGCCGTAAAATGTAACCTCTACCCACATTAGAAGCACGAATTTGATCAGCAATCATGTGAACGACGGAACGAACATGATCACCAATGACTTTTAAAGAAACTTTGGTATTTTCATCACTTTGATGATAGTCAATTTTAGCAATTTTTGCCGCAGTTTCTAATATGGGAAAAATCAAATCTGTTTCATAATTGTTAGGAACTTTTTGGAGAATTTGCGCCATTCTCTCTAAACCCATTCCTGTATCTATGTTTTTATTTTGTAATGGGGTGAGATTTCCTTCTGCGTCCCGATTATATTGCATAAATACCAAGTTATAAAACTCGATAAATCGGGTATCATCTTCTAAATCAATATGATCATCTCCTAATTCTGGGTGAAAATCATAATAAATTTCTGAACAAGGACCGCAGGGACCAGTGGGACCAGAAACCCAAAAATTATCATCTGCACCCATGCGTTTAATGCGTTTTTCGGGAACACCAATTTTGTCTTTCCAGATGTTAAATGCTTCGTCGTCTTCTTCAAATACACTAACTACTAAACGTTCGGGAGGTAAACCAAAAACTTGGGTAGAAATTTCCCAACCCCAGGCGATCGCTTGTTCTTTAAAATAATCACCAAAGCTAAAATTACCTAACATCTCAAAAAATGTATGGTGGCGTTTTGTTCGTCCCACATTTTCGATATCATTGGTACGGATACACTTTTGAGAAGTTGTAGCGCGTTTAAATTCCGGTGTGCGCTGTCCTAAAAATATAGGTTTAAATGGTAGCATCCCCGCTATAGTTAGCAGTACGGTGGGATCTTCCGGTACGAGGGAAGCACTAGGGAGGGGTTGGTGTCCTCGTTGGGTGTAGAAGTCAAGGAATAAAGCGCGAATATCGTTACCGCTAAGATACTGGGGAGTTGATGACATGAGTGTTTAAGAAATCAATTTTAATTAGTTGGTTAGGTTTACGAAAACCATCATTACTATTTATTAGTTATGCCATAAAATTAGAGCTATGGTAAATATTTAGTTATTTACTGTCTGTAAGTTTTGGGAAAAATATAAATTTTATTGTATAATTTTCGTGTTTGAATACGGTTATTTTATTTTTTTTAACGAACCACAGAGGCACAGAGGACACAGAGGTAAGAGGTTTTTTAAAATTGTAAAATATTGTTTTTATAGGAATTATGAAAATGATTTTACCTTCACAGCATAATTTTATTCAAGATACTTGGGAACTATATATTTCTTTCTAAACTCCTCTTCCTTTTTTACAATTTGTTCTTGTGTAAACAGTCTAGTTCTAAATTTTAGTTCTTCAAAATGCTGCACAATTTCTAAAATTGCTAATTCTTCAGATAATTCGTATGCAGAAAAGGAATAGAAATTAATTGATGTACATTCAGATTCACCATAAATATATAGTCCATTATGAAGTTGTAAAATTGCCAAGGTTGCCCAAGTTATTTCATTATCATCATGTCCTTTAATGATTTTTGGTATAAATTTTGTACAAAGCTGTTCTTGATATTTTTTCTGTAGATATATTCTTGATTGTACAAAAGGGTCGTGTCCAATAAATGAAAACCACAAAAATGGTTCATCTTCAGGAATTAAACCATTATCTTGTGCTTCATAAAAAGCCTTTTGTAAAAACCAAGTTTCTACAAGCCAACCTGCTAATGAATCAAACTTACCTGCAAAAATAGACCGTGCATTATTGTCAGGAAAATCACCAATTGGTTTGAGGAAATTCAAGTTTATTCTAAATAACGGAATTTCATACTTTTGGCATATAGAGTTTTTCTTTTTGTCTCGATCCTGTGTTTTAGTATCATTATGTGAACTTCCATCAAATTCAATTACAAATTCTGGAGATAGTTCACTTCCTGTAGTAATCACAAAGTCAAAATGAGCCATTAAAGCATAGCTATATTCATCTTTTTCTAGGAAATTTCTATCAATTTCTACAATATCGGCTATTCTAACTTTAGAAGATACTAAAGCCCCATATTTTGAAGCAGCTTTGTTAAGTTCTTCATTTGTAGTTAATTCAGACTTATTTAGCAGTAAATTCTTCTTGTGTTTCATAATTTTTCCAAAAACATCGAATATGGTAGATGACACTATTTTCCCATATATAAGGATGAGAAATATCGAAAGGTTTATATTCCTTTACTCAAATAGTGTTGACAGGCACAAGAAATGGCGATCGCGTAAGGATCTGATGGAGATTGGATATAATTAAATGGCTGATGTTGAGGGTGGGTAAAAATATAATTCGTGTGTTGTCCAGTTACCAAACCTTCTCCTGTTTTACAGTTTACTTCTACTGATATTCCCCTATCAACTCCATCTGCTGATGGTAAATATGTGTCCTCTGGCGTTCTTCCTTGTTTTAGCAAAATTGTAATGCCATCAGGAATAAACATAGCTGCATAGCCGTAACCTTCAGCACGGACAAAGTGATCTTGTGCGCGGATCGGTGGACTTTGTTCTGGTTCTAAAATAATCATAGTGGGATTCACTACTGTATTATTAAATGTTGGTACAGTATTTTGTAAATTCTGATTTACTTCCTCAATAGGCACAGAAGCAGAATAAATATTATAGTTGGCTGAATTGCTAAGTTGTGCGTATATATCTAGCAAAAAATCAGGATCAATTACTGGCACACCATTAGTCTGAAAATGAGCATTTTTCGACACAACCAACACTGCTTGACCTTGATAAAGGACAAAAGGGGGGTTTAAGCAATAAACATTGTAAGGGCTGTAAAGACCATAAGTACCACCGTATATTCCATGTTGGTTACGGATACTGTAAGGACCATAAGTGCTGCCATACATTCCATGCAAATTGCTGATTGAATTTTGGTCATATCTATCACTGGATAGCATCCCCAAGAATTGCCTATCAGCAGCCCATAACTGAGCTATGCTATTAATAGCAGCAAGAAATTCTGCAATTTCCATTTATTTGTACTTTCTCGTAATACTAAATGTTGTAATTATTATCTTCTAATATTTAGATTCTATAAGACTTCAGTATAAATGAGTAATTTGGTGATTTTTTACTTGTGTCTAAGATCCCCGACTTCTTTATTTAATCCTATCAATAAATAATGATTTATTTGTAGAAGTCGGGGATCTGAATTTGGAATTTTTAATCTATCTCAGGTTCAACACCTAAAGCACGCAATTGTGCAATTAATTTTTCTGTCTTTTGTCTTTCCTGTTCTGCACGTTGTCTTTCTTGATCTGCACGTTTTCTTTCAAATTCTGTGGGAGTTAATACCCAATTTCCATCTTTATCATACCATCGCAACCAAGGCATATTCACATTTTTATAACTCCCTTCCCAAACTCCTAAACCTAATTCTATGCTGGGTATCCAAAACCGATTATCTGTTAAAGTGATTTCGGTATAGCGATCGCCATTTAATTTAAACATCCGAAAATTAGATTGATAACGATCAAAAATTGCGTAATAAGGTACTCTTAAAATCTGCTCGTAAATTTCCCATTTACCGGGTGGTTTTTCCACATCTCGCAATGTTTGACCTAAATCTTCTTTTTCTGTTCCTGGTGATAGTAATTCTACCACAATATAAGGATTAACCCCTTCTTGCCAGACTACATAACTTAATCTTAAATCTTGCTGTTCACCATACAAATATGGTACACCTAAAACCGCAAACCAATCAGGTCTTTTATACCACAATGGATGACGAGAATCATAATACAGATTTATGTCACTACCTGTAAATATTTCCTCAGTTTTATAATTACCAGGAGTAAATGTTTCTGATAATAATTGTGGTTGGAATAAATGAAATTGATCTGGCAAACCTTTCTCCTCTGGATCTTCACTGGGTAGATCATACATTGTGGGTAATGTTTCTTTCGGGGAAAGTGGCGGATCTGTTTGATACATTTTTCCCTGTCCTCAATAGATAGTTTATATTTCTATATTTATATTATGTCGCAATTTTACCAATTATCTTTTTACAATCTTCAACATCAACTCCTTTTCTCATTGCTTCTACTAAATTTTGATAATTCTCCCAATTTTCCTGGATCAAATTTTTCGCTTGCAATAAATGAAATCTTTGTTTCTGTTCAAAAATTCTTTCCTCAAAACCCAAAGCTGTTAAAAATTGATTTAACCTCGCTTTATCATCTCCACCACCTTCAGCAGAATTAAAAACTAACATTTCTGCGGCTATCCCTGCCATCCAAATATTACAATATCTTTCTACCATGGAAACGCCAATTTTCCCCCGTTCCAACTGTTTAGCAATTTCCCCATCTTCTAAAATTACTCCACCTTGTCCCGGTTGTCCTTTTCTCCATGCTTCCCATGCACTCAGGGTATAACCAGTAACGCTAATTCCTAATAAATGAGCTACTAAAAAATGTCCTGCTTCATGATGAATAATTCTGTCTTTATATGTGGGAGAAAGTCGCGCTAACCAATCTAAAACTATCGTTCCTCCCTTGCCTTGAAAACTGAAATTATCTAAGGTAGCAATTCCTAAAAAGCCAATTATTGTTAAAGCAGGAATAGTGGGAGAGAGATTAATTAATGGTCCCAATAAAGTAGAAAGAGTCATCAAGAAAACAGAAATCGCAATGAGATTGATGGCGGTTTGATTCATGGTTTTTGTTAAAAAATCCTGGAAAATTAACACCTTTATTAAAATCAAATTGTAACATATTTTCTCAAAAATATAATTAAAACTATACAATTTTATTCACAGTATCTATATATATCTGCGTTCCATGATTCAACAAACAGAGAAGATAACATGAGGCAAGAAACATGACATGAGCCTAAATTCCCATAAATCTCTACAATATATAAAGTAAAGTCATCGTAAAAAAAATCATGGGTATATTTGGATTTGGTAAGAAAATAGAAATACCTAAACCGGAACAAGCACTACCAGGGCGCACACAACAAATGCCAGTACCCGCAGCGCATTTTGTGAATAGCAACCCCTTAAAACCTCCCTTCCCCGCAGGTATGGAAACCGCTATGTTTGGTTTAGGTTGTTTTTGGGGTGCAGAACGCAAATTCTGGCAACAAAATGGAGTTTACAGTACATCAGTAGGTTATGCGGCTGGTTATACACCGAACCCCACCTACAGAGAAGTTTGTACGGGCATGACTGGCCACAATGAGGTAGTATTTGTGGTATTTGATCCCACAGTAATTACTTATTCCCAACTTTTAAAAGTGTTTTGGGAAAGTCATGATCCCACCCAAGGAATGCGTCAAGG
>RDXV01000167.1 GCA_004292695.1 Nostocales cyanobacterium
GAAAACAAAAATGTCTGTATTCCTTACCTGTTCCCTGTTCCCTGTTCCCTGTTCCCTCTCCCAAATATAAAATTTATTTTGCACGACTACTTATCAGAAATTTCCTTGTGGGATGCCATCACCAGAAAAATCAGCATTTCTGCAATTACCGGATATCAAAAACATATCTCCCCCCACAAAGGCTTTGTTTGCGCTCATCGAGTTTTATATGGGGGAGAACCTTGTTCACAATATTTTAAACGAGTTATTACCGAACAAGGTTTAAAATCTGCATTCAATAAATCGAATTTAAGATTTAAACAATGTAAACAAGCAAACATAATCCTGAAAAGTCAAAACCAAGAATCACAACAAAAAAAACGTCAACAAGATAAATCTCAATCATCTTACTGTCCAAACACCTGTGATTGTCCTGCTGATATAGGAATTGATGTTTGTGACATAGACTGCTTTCCAGATATAGGTGACTGCACACCTGACTGTGGAGTTTTAGACTGTGGTGGTTGTGGCTAGATATGTAATTCCCAAAACTTAAAATATGGTATTTTAAAAATACAGTAATCCGACCTATGAACAGTAGATTATAAACAGAGGTATAAAAGCAGTGGGTATAGTAGTTGAGAATGTATCAAAGCATTTTGGCAGTTTCCATGCAGTTGATCAAGTTAGTCTGCAAATTAATAGTGGTTCTTTAGTAGCCTTACTTGGTCCATCGGGATCTGGAAAATCTACTCTCTTGCGATTAATAGCGGGTTTAGAAATGCCCGACAGTGGGAAAATATTCCTCACAGGTAAAGATGCCACCTATCAAAGTGTACAAGAAAGAAACATAGGCTTTGTATTTCAACATTACGCCTTATTTAAGCATTTAACAGTAAAACAAAACATATCCTTTGGTTTAGAAATTCGCAAAGCACCGCAGAAAAAAATCAAAAATAAAGTAGAGCAATTATTAGATTTAGTACAATTAAGTGGTTTAGGAAACCGTTACCCTTCTCAACTATCGGGAGGACAAAGACAAAGAGTAGCCCTAGCCAGAGCATTAGCGGTAGAACCAAATGTCTTATTATTAGATGAACCCTTTGGGGCTTTAGATGCAAAAGTCCGTAAAGACCTAAGAGCTTGGTTACGTCGTCTCCATGATGAAGTACACGTTACCACAGTCTTTGTTACCCATGATCAAGAAGAAGCAATGGAAGTATCTGACGAAATTGTGGTCATGAACAAAGGTAAAGTCGAACAAGTAGGAACACCAGCAGAAATTTATGATCATCCTGCTTCTGCATTTGTGATGAGCTTTATTGGTCCTGTGAACATTTTACCCAGTTCTGCAAAACTGTTTCAAAGTAGTGGTTTTGACTCCAATAACCCAGAAGTATTCATTCGTCCACGAGATGTAATTGTCGAAAGAGAACCGAATGGAACAACCACATCAGCTATCGTCCATCGGATAATTCATTTAGGCTGGGAAATTCAAGTAGAATTAAAATTAGACGATGGGCAAATATTTACAGCCCATTTAACCAGAGAACGTTTTGATGAGTTACAATTGCAACCAGAAGAGCGGGTATATGTCAAACCCAAAGATACAAAGTCCTTTCCTTTGTATTATTCAATCTAGACTACAATGATTTAAAAACCCACTTCTATGAACTGCAAGCTCAATTATTTCTAGGCTACAGGAGTGGGTATGTAGTATATAAAAGTATAGTTTAAAACAAATTTAATTGTAAAATACGGATACATTAGCAAGTATAATGGTTAAAATTGACTAAGTTTTAATTTTCCTTGATTCATAAATTAATATGCCATCACTTGATATTTTTGGTGCAGCTGTAGATTTTGTTACTAATACCACAAACAGGATCGTTGCAACATTTATAAACCAAACGCTGATTAAAGAAAACGAAATCAAACTTCCTTATTCACTGCAAAAAATCAGACAAGATCAACGACTAATTCAAGCAGAGGTAGAATATTACCAACGCAGGGAAGCCAGAAAAACAGAATTTTTGCAACTACAAGAAGTCTATACACAGACTGGTGGAGATGATAGTGTAGAAATTTCTTTAGTTTCTGAACACCAGGAAAAATTATTACAATTGAAGCGAGAAGAAATTGCAGATCGGTATAGATTAAGTGCTTTATATTTAGACCTCAGTCGAGAGAATACAGTTCAAGAACTGGAAATTAAACAACAAGAAATACAGGGAATGTTTGATCAGCATAAATGGCCTGGTATCTTGAGTCGTGATGAAGCACAAAGAATATTTAGAGATGAACAGAAAAAACCGCGACTCTTAATGTTAGTTCCTCCCCCAGATATCAGCGATGACTTTCCCATCTCATTTCGAGATAGTCTCAAAAAAGAAATTCGTAACCAATTAAAATTATTTCTAGAGAAATATTATCCTTTAACCAGCGATTTTTGTCCTGTAGAATTCTACGGTAAATACTTTGAACGTTCAATTTTTGATGCGGAAGTTAAACAACTAGAAACAATTTTGTCATCTGTTCCCACAGCAATTATTTACACAGATATTACTGACCATGAAGTGTATTTTAATGTGAAATTCTGGGGTTTACAAGAACCTGTATCTTTATCGTTTGAACCTTGGGACTGGGAAGAATTTAAAGAACAACTGCAAGAAGATGGTAGTGATGAAACTAAGAGTTTGCGAGCAATTCGACAAACCATTGTTATTTTACATAAATTACTGGCAGCATTTTTAGCAGATTGGTATTACTTGAATTTGAATCCTAATTATGAACCCCAGTTATTCAAATTGAGTGCAGACTTCCCTTCTGTCTGGACTGATGGAATGCTAGAAAAACTGCGGGTAATTTTACAAAGATATAGAGCAGCATATAACAATGAGCTAAAAACCTTAGCATCTGTGCAAACAGAACGTCCTAAAAATTGGCGTTGTGTTAATACACTTTATGGACATTCTAATTATGTGTTTGCAGTTGCTGTCAATCCCCAAGGTAAAACATTTATTAGTGGTAGTGCAGATAAAACTGTTAAAGTTTGGGATATAGAAACAGGAGAAAATCTCAACACTTTTACAGGTCATTCTAACTTTGTTTGTGCAGTAGCTTATTCCCATGATGGTAGTGTTGTTTCCTCTGGAAGTTATGACAAAACATTCAAATTATGGCATGATTCACAAAGTAAAACTTTTATTGAACATTCTGGGTGTGTCACATCCATAGCATTTAGTAGTAATGGTGAGTTTTTCGCTACATCCAGCATGGATAAAACCATTAAAGTTTGGAATGCAAAAGAGGAAAAATTAATTTACAGTATCACCGATCATAGGAACTATATTAACGCCATAGCATTTACTAAATATGGAGATAAGTTAATTAGTTGTGACGGTGATAAAACTATCAAAATCTGGAACGTTAAAGAAGGAACAGAAATTCTTAGTATTAATGAACATTCAGATGTTATAAATACTATAGCAATTAGTCCTGATGATCAGGTTTTTGCTACTGGTAGTCATGACAAGACTGTGAAACTCTGGTATATATCTACAGGAGAACTGATTTATACCTTTACAGGCCATACAGATGCTGTCACCAGTCTTGATTTTAGTCCAGATGGTAAAACCCTCGCTAGTGGTAGCAATGACAACACAATCAAGATTTGGCATTTGTACACCAAAGAATTGATAAATACACTGTCAGAGCATTCATCAACTGTTCATTCTGTAGCTTTCAGTGTAGATGGTAATAAAATAATCAGCGGTAGTGGTGATAACACTATTAAAATTTGGAAAGCAGAATAAGACTACTTCCAGACATCTTTAAGTTGGAACATAATCTGAAATAATAACTGGATACTTGATTGATTTCTGTTTCAAAGGGTTTAGAATTGCTAAACCCTGAATTTTTTAATTTCAACTGATTAATGTTTCACCATACCAGACTTGCATCACGTGGTGAACGGTACAGAATTATTTAGCCCCAAATTTATTGCGTTATTTAGAAGCTCTGTTTTACCTGATTTATAAACCAAGAGCGCGAAAACTCTTAGAATAACATCAACACCGTTAAACGGGGACAGTTGATAGTTGACAGTTGACAGTTGACAGTTGATAGTTGACTGGGGACAGTTGATAGTTGACAGTTGATAGTTGACTGGGGACAGTTGATAGTTGACTGGGGACAGTTGACAGTTGACAGTTGATAGTTGACAGTTGACAGTTGATAGTTGACAGTTGATAGTTGACAGTTGACAGGTTACAGAGTTATTTATCCTTCTCCTGACTCCTGACTCCTGACTCCTGACTCCTTGAACTCCTCTAATTAGACAATTCTGACCAGGTTTTTTGCCCAACAACCCCATCTACAGATAAATTACGTTGATTTTGAAAAGCTCTAATAGCTATTTCCGTTAATGGTCCAAAAATACCATCTATTTCTACTCCATAACCTTTAGAAACTAACAAACGTTGCATAACTCTTACTGATGTCCCTGCACTACCAAAACGTAAAGTTGGCATTCTTGGTTTTTGATATGCTGGGTATCTGGCTATTAATTGCTTTTGTGTAGAAATATCCTGAGCATCTGCTATTTGAAAGGAATAAAATTGATGTTTTTGACGAATTTGCTTTAAAACTTGATTTCCTTGACTAGCCATTACAGAAATTTGAGTTCTTTCTCTTCTATCTGTGGTCATAAATTCTGGTGGTGTGATTTGAGAAGTAGAAGAAAGAAGAGATAACTTATCTGTATTTGGCTTCTGTACGCCATTTTCTATTACTAATGGTTGTTGTTCTGGCAAACGGGGCAAATTTGGTTGTGTGGTGCTTAATACGCCCGTCATTAACAGGCCAATTTCGGTCATTTTAGTTTATCTGATATTTTGTACCTATAAGGATAAATCAGGAGTAGACAAACAAATACTATGCAACTGTAACTCTAAAGGCAGATTTTTTATATCATCAAAGAGTAAAAAATATTACGTTTAATAATAGATATAGTAAGGTGACAGGTGACAGGTGACAGGTGACAGTAAGAAGTTTACCAATTACCAATTACCCATTACCCATTACCAATTACCCATTACCCTAGCAATAGCTAACCCATCACTGGATGAAAATAGAAAGCAAATCCAAGCACTGTATAAGCAGCTAAAAGTAAAGTACCTTCTAACCAATTAGATTTACCATCAGAACTAATACTATTAGCAATTAGAACTGATACAGCTACTGCAACTAACTCAAAAGGATTAAAGTCTAAATCCATCGGTTTGTTGAGTATTTTACCAGCAATAACTAACACAGGAGCAACAAATAGGGCAATTTGTAAACTTGATCCCACTGCTACAGAAAGAGACAAGTCCATTTTATTTTTCATGGCTACAGTTACAGCAGTAGCGTGTTCTGCGGCATTACCAACAATAGGTAATAAAATTACCCCAGTAAATAAGGCTGTAAAACCTAGTCTAGATGTAGCCACTTCCAAAGACTCTACCAACAATTCTGATTCAAAAGCCACTAACAGAGTACACACCAATAAAACACCAGTCCAAAGCCAAATATTTGGTTTTTCTTCTGAGTGTTCCTCTATTTCTGCCTCAGTTTCTTCTGTTTCTGCAACACCTACTTCATACAAATAAGCGTGAGTTTTCATCGAAAAAAGCAAGGTGAGACCGTAAACTAAAATCAAAACTACAGCAACAGCTAGGGAAAGGTTTTGTAATGTTTCTTCGTTAATACCTATGGAAGTATAGTTCATTGCCGTTGGTAATAACATGGCGATAACTGCCAAATTCATAGAAGAAGCATTCACCCGCGCTACTATGGATTGGAATTTTTGTTCTTTGTAGCGTAACCCTCCCAAAAGCATGGAAAAACCCATCACTAGGAGTAAATTACTGATAATTGAGCCGGTGATACTAGCTTTGACGACATCTATTAAACCAGCATTAAGGGCGACTAAGGCAATAATTAATTCTGTAGCATTGCCAAATGTGGCGTTTAACAACCCGCCCAAGGAAGGACCCACTACTACGGCAATTTCTTCTGTGGCCGTACCCATCCACGCAGCTAGAGGTAAAATTGCTAGGCCAGCGGTGATAAATACTATCAGTTCTCCCCACTCTAAAAAGTGTGCAGCTAGGGAAACTGGTATAAACAGTAGGAGAACGAGGAAAAGAATGTTTTTGAATGACATTGATGCTCTCGATTTGAGGATATCGTTGATAGATGCTGTCAAATTGGCCAACATCTTCTGTAATCAACTGTAATTAAAATACACAATATTTCCTAATTTTCCGAATCTGGATGTACAGGAATTTAGTGAAATTTTTCGTGTAAGATTAAGATACCTTGCGCTTACTTGGCTAATTTGTGTTGTCAGTGATAAAATTCGCGCTATCAGGTTTTATTATCCCTTATAATTATTTTTATTTTTTTGCAAATTGCCGATGTTTGCATTATTATGCAGATGTACTCCTGAAAAATACAGTTATTTTCGTCCAATTTTGTAATTAGATTTTATTGGTAAACATTTTTGATGTCGGATCTGTCCCCAAAAAGTTGTAAAATTTACTATCAACTTTGATAGCTAAGTACAAAAATTTGCGAAAATCAACATATATACTATTTATTATGGTTAAGAAATACCCAAAGAAGAAATATTGAATATCTATTTATTTAATTTTTTCTATCATAATCCAATTTTTTGGTTATTCAGTAATTGCCATTTTATTTACTTAGGATAAAAATATTATGACTTCCACTGCGGAATTAACAACAACATCTGATTCAAAATTACATTTAGATGATGTTGCTCAAGATTTACAATCTCTAGCAGATAATGATCCCCTCAAAAAAGCCCAAGGTGTATATGTCACGGTACATGGTCATTTTTATCAACCACCCAGGGAAAATCCTTATTTAGATGCTATTGAACGTCAACCTAGTGCATCACCTTTCCATGATTGGAATGAACGAATTCATTGGGAATGTTATCGCCCTAATGCCTTTGCGAGAGTGCTAAATGATAAGGGTGAATTATTGGGGATCGTCAATAATTATGAATACATGAGTTTTAATATTGGACCAACTTTAATGTCGTGGTTGGAACGCTACGATCTTGAGGTTTACCAGCGCATTTTGGAAGCTGATATTAACAGTGGTCTCAGGTTAAATGGTCATGGTAATGCGATCGCCCAAGTTTATAATCACATTATTCTGCCTTTGGCCAATGAACGCGATAAATACACTCAAATTCGCTGGGGTAAGGCTGATTTTAAATCTCGATTTGGTCGTGATACTGAAGGTATTTGGTTAGCGGAAACAGCCATTGATTATGCTACTGTGGAAGCTCTAATTGCTGAAGGAATTCGTTTTATTGTCCTTGCACCATCCCAAGCTCAACGTTGTCGTCCTTTACCAACAGAAAATGATCCCCAACCAGAATGGCATGAGGTGGGAGGTAATCAAATTGATCCCACTCGCCCCTATCGTTGTTATTTAAAACCCACTCTTAATAGTACATCTTCGCCTCTGAATGAAATCAAAACCACTACTGTAGAAAAAACTGAGGATTTACCCTATCTTGATATCTTTTTCTATGATGGTCCCATTTCTAGGGATATGGGTTTTAGTGATGTGGTTTATAGTTCTCACCATTTCGCCGGTAGGGTTGGTGCTGCTATTCGTGGGGATCATCGTCCATCTCAGTTAATTTCTGTAGCTACTGATGGGGAAACTTTTGGACATCATAAAAAAGGAACAGAAAAAACCATTGCTTATGCTTTTATTGGGGAGTTTCCCCGTCATGGTTGGACTGTAACTAATTTTGCCCATTATTTAAGTTTAAATCCTCCTAGTTGGGAAGTGGAGTTAAAACCTGTCACCGCTTGGAGTTGCGCTCATGGTGTGGATAGATGGCAAGATGATTGTGGTTGTGGTGGTGAAGGTGGTGTTTGGCATCAAAAATGGCGGCGGCCTCTGCGTGATGCTTTGAACTGGTTACGGGATCAGTTAATTTTGGTTTTTGAGGAGTTCGGAGGTAAGTTATTTACTGATCCTTGGTTAGCTAGGGATGAATATATTCAGGTTTTACGCGATCGCTCTGCTGCTAATGTTACCCGTTTTTTGGATCGTCACCAAACTCACAAACTGACGGACACAGAACAGATAGATGCTTTGCGGTTGTTGGAAATGCAGCGTCACGCCCTGTTTATGTTTACTAGCTGTGGTTGGTTTTTTGAAGAACTTTCTCGCCCAGAGGGAACACAAATTCTGCGTTATGCTGCCCGTGCTTTAGAATTAGCTGGTGATGTGGCTGGTGTACAGTTAGAAAAGGGTTTCCTCAAACTTTTGGGTTTAGCACCTAGTAATGTAGAAGATTTTAAACATGGTGCTGAAGTTTATCGTCAGTTGGTGCTAACTGCCCAAATTGGCTTTAAACAAGTGGCCGCCCATTACGCGATTAATTCTTTGTTTGATAATTACAGCAATAATTTTGCTACCCAAGATAGATCCGGTAATGTTGATACTTACCAAAAGCGTGTTTATTGTTATACTGCTAATGAGTTAGATTACCAGATGCAACGCATGGGCGCGTTAACTATGGTGGTGGGAAATTTAAAGTTAGTCTCAGAAATTACCTGGGAAAGTGAAAATTTTGTTTTTGCTGTTTTGCATTTGGGCGGTTGGGATTTTCATTGCTGTATTCAACAGTTTACCGGTAGACGTGATTACAGTGAGTTAAAGGAAAGGCTGTTTGCCTCCCTGCAACAAGCAAGCGCGGCTCATGCAATTGTTGTAATGACACAAATTTTTGGGGATGAGGCTTTTAGTTTGCAGAGTTTGTTTGCAGAAGAAAGACACCGAATTATGAAACTGTTAAGCCAAGAAACACTGAATAGATTAGATCAATTATATACCCAAACATATCGGGAAAATTACGGTGTAATTATGGCTTTCCATCGGGATGGTTTAACAGTTCCCCAAGAATTACAGGTAGCTGCGGAAATTGCTTTAGGTTATCGCTGTATGACTACTTTGCGAAGCCTGGAACAAGATATTACCGAACCCCAATTGAGTTGGAATCATATTTTAGAACTGGAGGCGATCGCCACAGAAGCTAAACATCTCCGCTGTCGCTTAAACATCCCTGAAGGTAAAGAGATTTTAGAACAGTTAATCATCAAATTTTTGTGGCAATTATTACATGAGCATCATGGTTCTTTTACTACAGACATCCAAAGACTAGAAAAGTTAATTGATGTTGGTTATCAGCTAAATTTGGGAATTTCCCTAGAAAAAGCCCAAGAATTATACTTTAGCTGTTTGCACAGTCAAATAGCTCCTCTATGTCTCAACAACATCAGCAGTACAACAGAATCTGTTCAATGTCGTCAATGGTTGAAATTAGGTCAAAAATTAGCCGTTGATGTCAGTATGATCATCAAAAAACTACCCTAAATTCAGTTATCAGTTTAAGAAGGGAACAGGGAACAGGGAACAGGGAACAGGGAACAGGGAATAGGGAGAGCAGGGGAAGAAAGATTTTTACCAATTAATTCCCCATTCTTCATTCTAAATTCTTCATTCTAAATTCTAAATTTATTGTTTATTTCTTGCACCGGCTTTAGCTGTAGATTCGTTTTGTAACCGTATTAACGTATTATATATTTGACGTTTTAATTTATCATTGGTTTGTGTTTCTAGAGTAATTTCATTAAAACGTTCAATACTCAAACTATTAGACTCAACTACTTGTTGAGACTCATTACAATATTTAACAGCTACACTTTTGGCTGTAGTGGGTAAAGATGCCATACTTTTTGAGTCATTGCAGACAATTTTGGGAATTTCATTCCCCCCAATTAATTTTTTAATTTCTCCGAAAGCTTCTTGTCGTTTTGGTTCCATTTCCAAAACTGACTTAGCATAATTTGTAATTTCTGCATTAGTGACGGGAGCAGTAGGAGTGTTATTAGCCATAGCACCCCAGCTTAAAGTCCCCAAAATAAAACTTACACCAGTTAATGTTGTCAGTAATAAAGATTTAGATAACTGACGTTCAATTACACTTCCCAAATAGACCAAATAATTTTCCTGCATACGATAGATGACACAGAATAATAGTAGAGATTATGATAGTGGATTTGAATTATTTTAGGAATAAGAAGTTCCAGTAAAACCAGAAATTATCTTTTTTGATAGATTTGACAGAGTTCAATAACCTTAGTTTGTAAGATAAAAGTTTCTGATGCACCTTGCTTGAGGCTAACTTCCAACTCTAACAAAAGAGGTAAAGAAGCAATGAGTTGTTGCAGCGAAACCGCTTGCACTTCCTGTTGTAAAAAATAAATCCGTTTAGGGTTGTTAATTTCCGCAGCTTGGGCGATCGCCACTTGGTTACGTTCTCCAGTTTCCATCATCATCTTCACCCATAACCAAGTACGGAACTGACCAATTAAAGTCGCCACAATTCTTAAACCCGGTTCAGCCGCATTAATAAGATCCCCTAAAATACCCAAAGCCTTAGCAGTATCTCCCATTTTCATCGCTGCCGCCAACTGTAAAGTATTGTGAGTAGTATTTCTCACTAACTGAGCGACAGTATTCACATCTAAAGGTTTATTGAAACCATCAGCATAAAGCCGTAACTTCTCCATTTCCGTATAGAGAAGCCTAGTATCATTACCGATAGACTCCGCCAAAAGCTCCGCAGTTTGGGAAGTGAGTTTCACCCCCACAGTTTGAGCCGCCTCATTCACAGCTTGTACTAATAACTCCGTTTTCCAAGGAGGTATAAGGGAAAATTCCTTAAACTCAGCAAATTTTTTCAGAAATTTTGTTCCTTTGAGACGTTCATCAGGCTTATTGCGGCTAGTCAACAACAAAAACGAATTTTCCGGGATCACAGGTAAAGTCCGTTGTAACTCAGCTAAAATATTTTCTGGACATTGTTGGCACAAAGTAGAATTAACCAACCACACCAAACGTCCACCAGCCCCAAAAGCCGGAGTCATAGCCTGGTTTAAAGCCTGAACCACAGCATCCCCTTGATCTGGGGAAAAAACAGTATAATTAAAACTCGTCCAGAGAGGATCAAGAACGCGATCGCGCAAAGCCGTGACAGCCTTCTCCATCGCAAAATCATCTTCACCCCAGTAAACATAAATTGGCATAATTAGTCATTAGTCATTAGTCATTAGTCGTTAGTCGTTAGTCGTTAGTCGTTGGTAATATTTATTCTGACTCCTCGATCTCCTCGATCTCCTGACTCCTCGATCTCCTCGATCTCCTCGATCTCCTGACTCCTCGATCTCCTCGATCTCCTCGATCTCCTGACTCCTC
>RDXV01000168.1 GCA_004292695.1 Nostocales cyanobacterium
CGTGTTAGCCTGTGGACTAGATAGTGCCGACACTTCTAGGGTGAAGCAGGAAGAAAAAGCTGGCTCTTGTTAGCATTAGTTAGCTTTTTTGTATCGGTTGAAACGTACTGATTGAAAATCAAATATCCAGTTAATCATCAAAAAAACCCTCAACTCCACACCCCAAACTCTTTACCAGTGCCAATTTTTAACGATAATTGGTAAATTGTAGAGCTACGGGAAAATCTTCCTGCTTGACTCGCGTAATTACAGCTTGCAAGTCATCCTTAGCTTTCGCTGTCACCCGCACCGCATCACCTTGGATGGAGGCTTGGACTTTTTTAAATTCATCCCGGATCAGTTTAGATATTTGTTTAGCGATATCTTGACTGATACCTTTTTTCAGGGTAATTTCTTGACGAATTCTGTTACCACTGGCAGATTCAACTTTGCCAAAGTCAAAGATTTTTTGGGAGAGGTTGCGTTTGGCTGCTTTTTCCCGCAGGATGCCATGCACAGCCTCTAAGGTCATTTCACTATCGGTATTGATAGTAATGCTGGTTTCTCCTAACTCAATGGTGGTTTGTGTGTCTTTGAGATCGTAACGGCTTTTAGTGTCTCGCACCACTTGATCAACGGTGTTAACTAATTCTTGACGATCAAAGTCGCTAACAATATCAAAAGAAAAGGTAGAAGCCATAGAAAATTCTAAATGTAATGTGGTCATTAGTCATTAGTCATTGGTCATTAGTCATTAGTCACTGGTGGAAGAGTTGTGAATTTTGACTTTTGATTGCATGACTTTTGACTTGGTATCTCTTATTCTTCAGCAAACCTATCCTTGAACTTGAATGATACTCAAGTAGAAGAGAGTGCCAGAACCGAAAGAAGCAATACCAAACATAAGCGATCGCAAAATGGGAATATTTGTGATGTAAAAAACAGAGTACAACAGTCTAGCTATGACAAAGGCGATCGCGGCCAGAACTCCAGACTGAGAGTTTACTCCTGTGACGTAAGCCATGAGTGCTGCGGCTGCAAAAATCATAAATGCTTCAAAGGAATTTTGATGCGCCCAGGTAGCTCTTTGGGCGTAGGCTGGTAATTTATCAAACATAGCACGGGGAGCAGAAATATCATACCCAACCTGCGCCCGACCTAAAGCTACTAATAAATAAGGTACATAAATGAGAATAGCCGCAGCAGCAATAGCATACAAGAAAATATCAGGTGCAGACAGTGGTAGTAAAGACATTAACCTCAAAAATAGTGGTATTAGTTTTTCGTGAGTGATTATAGATGAATACTGAGTAATTTAGATAAAATATTACCCAGTACCCACTGGTAATTACCGTTCTCTATCATCAGCTTGGTGGAGACTATATTTGACCTTAGTCAAAGTAGAACAGTGTCACCACTTTTCTTTGTTCTTCTGCATCTCTACAGGTTTGTAGTAGAGTGTGACTGTCATGAAAAGCAAAGCAGATTAATTGTTGACAACGGGAGACAATTTCCTTGTTGCACAAATAACTAGCTTCAGCCAAGGACAGATTATCATTGGTAGGATTCTCAACTAGGTGCATAACCTGCTCTAGTTGTTGACGTGATTCTAGAGGCTGACGTTCTAAACTTTGGGGTAAAATTACCGTTAGTAAATTGGGATCAGCCTTTGTCGCGCCCCGGATAGCGGCGGAATTAGTGCCTGTAGCGCCAGAAGTGATGATGCGGTTGCCCGATAAAACTAGGGCGTAAGTCATCATTTCGATCAGATTTTGATGTGTAATTGGCACATGACGAGATCCTAGCAGGGCGATTCTTTTTGAACCTGTTTGCTGGATGGTTGCCAATTCCTGCGCTAATGTATCAAGGTTATCAAGGTTGATAAGGTTTGTTGATTGGCTCAAAGATGGTGATGATCACATGAAACAACCCAGATATTCTACCAAACTGCGTGTAGGTGCAAAGCCAACTAGAGTTACAGATTGCTACGTTTTCTGGTTTTTTTTAGCTGATTCAGAAATAAGACTGTAGTCAAACCAGTGTTATGAGTGAGTAAAATTCTCTTTCATAACTACAAAGTAGGATTTACCCTGATAATTAATTGGCTGATTTGAGTGAATAGTTACATGAGAATATGATGACTACTGGTTTTATTACCCTAGTTGTGATAATAAACGGTTAATGTCAAAATATTCAGACATTAATTCAGTAATACACTGTACTTTCAGAGGTTCATGAATACGCACTTGCCCAAAAGTACGGTCAATAATTTCTACAGTGGTCAGGGTATCAAGATCAACAGATAGAATGGGTATTTCTAGTTCTTCGGCTCTTGTGCGAATAAAAGCTGGGGGTGGTAATTGCCCGGTGAGAATTAGACATTGGGTGGAGGTTTCTAAGGCAGCTTGTTGAATTTCCACGCGATCGCCACCGGTGACGACTGCTTTGTTACGGCGTTTGCGGAAATATTTCACTGCTGAATTGACATTCATCGCCCCAATTGCTAAATTTTCTACCAATAAATCCAGGCGATCGCTACGACAAAGAACTTCAGCTTTAAGTTGTTTGACTAACTCTCTGACGCTGACGCTACGCAGTAAGTCACTTTTGGGTAACATTGCCAAGATGGGAATACCTTGTGCTTCTAAAAATTCTCGCAGGAGATGATTGGCGTTTTCTAGTTGTTCTAGGGGAATTTCATTAATGACTACACCAACTAAGCGATCGCCTAGTAGTTGTTTTGCCGATAACAAAGCCTCTACGGACAGCAGAGATTTATAACGATGAACTAATAAAACTCTGCCATCTAACACATCAGCCATTTGTGCCAGAGACAAACCAAACAAATTACCTGCGTGTAAGTCAGAAGCTGCTTCCAACAGCATTAAATCCCCTCGTGGTACTTGTAGATAATGCTGTATCAATGACTGTTGATAGTCAGTTTGATCCTCACCGCGTAATTTTTTCTGAACTTTAATCTCATCTAAAGTTAATAAGGTGGGAGCAACACGGCTTTCAGATAGTTTTAAACTTTCGGTAATGAATTTAATATCTTCTTCAGCTACTGTGCCATTGGGAGTATGTAGACAAACATCTAAAGGTTTGCCGTAGGCTATATCTACCCCTTGTTGTTTAAGCTGATTAGACAAACCCAAAACCATCGCGGATTTACCACTGTAAGTCTCTACTGAACCAATCAGCAAATATTTGACAGATGTTGTCACGCCATGCACTCCTAATTTCATTTCAACGTCTGTTTAACCCAGCTAGGTGTTTCCTAATTTTAGCTGACCTCACAGAAATAGCTGATTTAGTCATTAGTCATTGGGGGAATTTAGAATTTAGAATTTAGAATGAAGAATGGGGAATGGGTAATTAATTGGTAAAAATCTTTGCTTCCCCTGCTTCCCCTGCTCCCCCTCTTCTAATCGTCTAACCGTAGGAGTTTACGGTAGAAGGTTGTGGAAAAGTCGGTGATTTTATGACGCTTATACTGTTCCATTAGTTCTATTAAAAAGCTAATAAATTCAAAACTAGCCATCATCACCTCGTATGATAATTCCGCATTACCATCAAATTGGATGCGGCAGCGTGTCAAGTCTGATGGTAGGGTGGCAACGTTCCAGGTAGCGATAAATGGTATATTTTCACCACCTTCTATTTTTCGTTGCCCTTCTATGTAACCTTTTTGATACAGACTAATGGCATAGGGAATGAAATTTCTTTTAGCCTGCTGGATATAAGGTAGATAGACTGTAGCTTGCTGTTGGCTGACTGGTTGAAGTTGATCTATAGAAGACATTATTGATAGTTCCTAAATTCAAATTGACTAAGATTTATAGGTGTTGATTTGCTTCCTCATAGTATTCCCATTAACCAGGATCTTCAAACACACTTGTATAAATATTTGTAATTAACATTGGTAATCAACATTTGTTTGCCGTTGATTTGCGATGACGTTGGTGTGAAAGTTGGGGTTTCTCCGATAAAAACTGTAAACTTTAAACAAATGATGGTTTTTAAGTGAAATTAAACTATGCCAGCGAATTCCTGGCCGGAAAACGAGTCTTACAACGAAAATTCTGTTCCTATTGACTCCCTGTTATCTGACCTATCAGTACAGGAGGAGTTACAGACAAATGACAATGCTCTGTCTTTACCTTTATCACGGTTTCAGAACCGTAGACCAAAAGCCGCCCTGATGTTAACTATGGTTTGGGGTGGAACGATTGCTTTACATTTGCTTTCTTGGGGTTCTCTGTTCATTCTCGGACTGACGGCAATTTTCAGTATTCATGCCTTGAGGATTATTTTTGCTAGACCCCGACATCATCATAAGGAAATACAGGGAGATTTACCCCGTGTTTCTGTGTTGGTGGCTGCTAAAAATGAGGAAGCGGTAATTGGCAGGTTGGTTAAAAATCTCTGTAGTCTGGAATATGATCAGGGTGAGTACGAGGTTTGGGTGATTGATGATCATAGTACGGATAACACACCGCAATTATTGACAGAATTACAACAGGAATATCAGCAACTCAAGGTTTTTCGCCGTGCTGCTGATGCTACTGGTGGCAAGTCTGGAGCTTTAAATCAGGTGTTACCCATGACTAGGGGTGATATTATTGCGGTGTTTGATGCAGATGCCCAAGTTAGCCCGGATTTGTTGTTACAGGTTGTTCCTGTGTTCCAAAGGGAACAGGTGGGGGCGGTGCAGGTGCGAAAGGCGATCGCCAATGCTAAGGAAAATTTCTGGACTAAGGGACAAATGGCGGAAATGGCTGTTGATACTTGGTTTCAACAACAAAGAACCGCTATTGGTGGTCTGGGTGAACTGCGAGGAAATGGTCAGTTTGTTCGCCGTCAAGCTCTGGATAGCTGTGGTGGTTGGAATGAGGAAACTATTACCGATGATTTAGATTTGACTATCCGTTTAAATTTGGATAAGTGGGATATTGAATGTATGTTCTATCCCCCTGTACAGGAAGAGGGTGTAACAACTGCGATCTCCCTTTGGCATCAACGTAGTAGATGGGCTGAGGGTGGTTATCAGCGTTATTTAGATTACTGGGATCTAATCCTCAAAAACCGGATGGGAACACGGAAGACTGTAGATTTACTGATTTTTCTGCTGATTATGTATATTATTCCTACAGCAGCAATACCAGATTTATTAATGTCTGTGATTCGCCATCGTCCTCCTATTTTAGCCCCTATCACTGGGTTATCAGTAACGATGTCTTTTGTAGGGATGTTTGCTGGGTTAAAACGGACACGTCAAGATCAGAAAACATCTAATTATTTGGTGTTACTTCTACAAACTATTCGCGGCAGTATTTATATGTTGCATTGGTTGGTGGTGATGAGTAGCACTACTGCGAGGATGTCGGTACGTCCCAAACGTCTAAAATGGGTAAAAACTGTGCATACTGGATCTGCACATTAAGAACATTAAGAACAATAAGGTTGGTAGGGTGTGTTGGTAACGCATCCTACACTTTTTAGAATTTTAGAAGATTCTATTGTTTGGAAATAGTTGATTGTCTTAACTCAAATAGGATCGCTATATTTGATTTTTAATCATACATTAATCATTATTTGGTTGCACACATATATACATTAAGAGTATTTTTCTGGAAAATATGTCATAACATAAGCACGGATACTACTAAAATTGGGTGTCTACACATGAAACAACCTCAGATCCATTTTAGCGATCGCCTCAGCGAAATTGATTTTCACCAACTTCAGAATCTGTTTAATATTGCTGCTTTTTGGGCAAAAAAGCGTAGTATAGAGGATTTGAGAACCGCTATTGCTAACAGTAAACCTGTGATTTCTGTCTGGAACGGAGAGCAATTAATCGGTTTTGCTAGAGGTACTTCTGATGGTGTTTACCGCGCTACAATTTGGGACGTTGTTATTCATCCAGAATACCAAGGAAAAGGGCTGGGTATCAAATTAGTCGAAACTGTTTTAGCTCATCCAATTATGCAGGTAGAGCGTGTTTACCTGATGACGACTCATCAACAAAAATTTTATGAAAAGATCGGATTTCAAACTAACAGTACAACTACAATGGTACTTTATAATCAATCTGATCTAGGTTCTATTCCCCAGGGAGAAATCCAACTTCAGGAATCCCAGAAGGTATAGATATTTGTAATCTGATCCAGTCTTGTGTCACTTCATGGGTGAGGGGAGAAGAAATAACTTCTAATTTTCCTCCCATCACTCCTAATAATTTCTGAATTAATAATAGTTTCATTCCTGATGATATTTGAGGATTTTCTTGACTTATTACTTCTTTAGATGCTACTAAATCTACTGATTCATGGGATGTAAAAGCCTCGTTGGGAATGTCTAAATAGATATTAATGATATCTATATCTTTTTCACTTTTTAAAGATACTACTTCAGCCGATAGATAAATACTACCTTCTTCCATTTTGGCGATAGCATTATCTATTAAGTATAATAATGTTTGGCGTAACCAGCGAAAGTCAGCTAAAACATAAACATCTGGTTCAGGAAAAGAAACACGAAAAGGACAATTACGATTTGCTGCTAATATGTGAGTTAATTTATGAATGTCCTGAAAAACATCATTTAACCTAATCGCCCTAATTTCTAATTTATCTTTACCATGTTCTGTTCTGGCTACACTGAGAATTTCATCAATCATTTTTAATATTTTCAAGGCTCGTTCATGGGCTTGATTTACAAAGTCTCTTTCTTCTGCTGCATCTTCACATAAATCATTGATAATTAGTTGATGTAGCCCAATTAAGCCATTTAAGGGTGAACGTAATTCATGGCTAGTTCTTGCTAAAAAACCCGCTTGAAACAAACTCATTTCCCTAGCCATTTCATAAGCTAATTTAGTTTGTTGTAATTCATCTTCGGAAATTTGTGGTTTTTCTAGTTTGGGAGCAATTTCTACATTTTCAGATTCCAAAGTTGTAGATATATTTTTTTGATTTGGCAGAAACAACTTACAAACACCAACTCCTAAACCTATACCTGTACCTAAATAAAGCCAATTATTAAAATCCATGATTTTTTATTAACTGAATAATTTACAACTAATCTGAATATTAACAGTAATTACGAATTACGAATTACGAATTAATTATAATTGCCCCTTGGCGTAAAATTTGCCAACTATTACCAGTCCATTTAGCAACAGTAGACGGAATTCCTAAACCTCGATAATCTATAGATGCTAAAGTGATCACATCTGAAAATTGTCTTTCTATTGCTTCCCTATCTTCTAAAGTAGGTTCTCCTGATAAATTAGCACTGGTTGTTGCCATTGGACCAGTTTGTAATAAAATAGTTTGGGCAACTTGATGATTTGGTACTCTCACCCCAATAGTAGTAGGATCATTAGGGTTCATAATTTGAGGAACTTTTTCACTAGCTGGTAATACTAAGGTTAAAGCACCAGGCCAATATTTATTAATTACATCTTGCCAGATTTGATATTCACTATCACTACCTTTAACATAATCCCAAATATCTTCAGCTTTACCAGCCATTAATATTAACGGTTTATCTAAACTTCGCTGTTTAGCGTGATAAATTAATTCCGCTTGGGTGGGAATGGTAGCTAGTGCAGGAACCGTATCTGTGGGAAAACTGACTAATTTTCCAGATTTGGCATTTTCTATTAACAATTCTAACGAGACATTCATAAATGTACTTGGCTGTGATAAATAAGCAAATGATCCTGATTCATAAAAATAGGGTTTAGCATTGCCAAACCCTTACTAATATATTCTATTAATCAGGTAAATTCAACCTTTCACACAGAGAACTTGTTTTAATGTTGCTACTACTTCTACTAAGTCGGCTTGGTTTTCCATGACTTGTTCAATGGGTTTATAAGCACCGGGAATTTCATCTAAAACCCCTGCATCTTTCCGACATTCTACTCCTTCTGTTTGAGCAATTAAATCATCAAGGGTATAGGATTTTTTGGCTTTTGCTCTAGACATTAAACGTCCTGCACCGTGACTACAACTGCAAAAACTATGGGCGTTTCCTTTACCTTTAACAATGAAAGATTTTGCTCCCATTGAACCAGGAATAATACCATAATCTTCTTGTTTTGCTCTCACTGCACCTTTACGAGTTACATACACTTCTTCGCCAAAATGTGTTTCTTTTTCGGCGTAGTTGTGATGACAATTTACTTCTAATAAAGGTTTAAATTGTTTCCCTCCTGAGAGATGTTTTTCGATGATTTTTTTAAACCGTGCCATCATCACATCACGGTTAAAAAGTGCGTAATTTTGCGCCCATTGTAAGTCTTCCCAATAGGCTTTAAATTCCGGTGTTCCTGTTACAAAATACGCTAAATCTGGATCTGGTAATTTCTCACCTGCCATTTTTGCTAGTTGTTTAGCTGTGTCTATATGACATTGTGCTAATTTGTTGCCAATGTTTCTAGAACCGGAATGTAACATTAGCCAAACTTGGTTCTCTGTATCGAGGCAAATTTCGATGAAATGATTTCCTCCCCCAAGAGAACCCATTTGTTTCATTGCTTTACTTTCTAAGTCTCGCACTCCTCGATGCAAGTCTTTAAATGAGCGCCATTTCTGCCAATTAGTTACGGGTTTTTCTACATCTTTATTTTCATTAAATCCGGTGGGAATTGCTGCTTCTATATCTTGGCGAATTTTTTTGAGTTTGCCTTCTAATTGTTCACCTGTAAATGGTGTTTTGATGGCACTCATTCCGCAATTGTGAACAAATACACCAGCTTTTAAAGCAAAGTTATGATATTCTGGTACTGTTAAACAATACACATCTTCTGTGTAGTTTAGAGGAATTACAGCAACGACTTTGTGATTACATTTGTGTTCTTTACGTCGGTGATTATGAAGTCCAATTGGTGTTTTTACTTCTGCTCCACAAATTTCACAGGTGTAGTAACGATTAGCAATTTCTTTTGACTTTGCTCTCCCTTTTTCGCTAGTGTTATATGCCACTAAATATTGTTTACCCCTAATACCATTATCTGCAACTGCATTTTTAAAATGTTCTGGGTGCTGCTGCATATAATTGAGAATATTTTGAGTTCCTCTTTCTGCAAAATATTGATACCCTTCTGGAGTTTTTGCTTTTTGGGCAATAGCAGCTTTTCTTTTTGCTTCAAATTCGGGAGATTGCCAGTGTTTATTACTTTCTACTAAAGAACGGTGATAGGTAGAATGATCATTTGCTCCCATAAATTCCAGGTTTTCAGGACGATTATCTGATTCATGGAAATTGCGATGATGAATAACTGTTCTTTGACTTTCAAATTTGGGAATTTTACCCAATAAACCGGAACTTGCAATTATCCAATGTGCTTTTTGCCATCTGCCAGAATAAGGTTGAGAAATTAGGGTATAACCATCTTTATCAATTTGGGAGTAAAATGGCATTAAGGAAGTATCAACTTGTAAAAATTGCGCTTCTTGGTAATTGCCATCTCGCAGCATAAATTGATGATCTGGTGTACAAATAATCTCTTCACCATTATCTAATATTACTTTGACAAGAGGCGCATTCTTTCTGGTGAGTCTAGCTGTTGCTTTGGCTGCTACAATTTTTCCTGTTGATGTACAAGCATAAACAATAAATTCTCTATTATTTTCTGCGAGTTCTTTGATTGTATATGATTTTCCATCCACTAAAGGAACTAAAGTTTCTCCCACAAAACAACCAATATCTACACCGACAGCGGCAGGTATAATTGCTTCTTTGGTGGCAATTACTGAACCAACTAATGCACCTTTTCCTAAGTGAACATCGGGCATTAAAGCAACGTGTTTATATACAAATGGCAATGATGCCACGTTCTTGGCCATTTTGATTTCATCTGAGGCTAATTCATGATTTGCCCAGGATAAAACGGGGGCTTTTGTTTTTATTGGTAGTTCTTCGTAGGGCATGAGATTAATTCAAAAATCCAAAATATTTAGTTATTAATCAGTGGTATTACAAATATACTACAAAATATTTTAACTGTCAAATTATCAACAGAAAAACCTCAATAACTAGATTTTTTCAAAGTTTAGGAATCTTTGCTGGTAATGTACACCAAAATACATAATAATTATTCTTGGGGATGTTAATTATTATGGTTAGGTATATTTATATGGCTTTAAAAGCGATATTGTTAGATTTCAATGGTGTCATTATTAAAGATGAACCTATTCATTTAAAATTGATTGATGAGATTTTGTTACAGGAAAATTTGCAACCCCAAAAACCTTTAGAGCGTCAAATGTGTTTAGGTAGGGGCGATCGCGTTTATTTTCAGGAGTTACTCAAAAATCGTGGTAGGGTGGTGACTGAAGAATATTTAACTAAGTTACTGCACCGTAAAGCGCAAGCTTATGTACAGGAATTGGAAAAGCTGGATAAGTTACCGTTGTATGCGGGAATTGAAGATTTAATTTTTCAAGTGCGATCGCAAAACATTAAGCTAGGTTTAGTTAGTGGTGCGTTGTATCAAGAAATAGAATTTGTTTTAAACCGCGCTCAACTCAAGAATTATTTTCATGTGATCGTTGCTGGTGATGATGTTGTTACCAGTAAACCCCAACCGGAGGGTTATTTGCTGGCTGTAGAAACATTAAATCAAGCATATCCAGATTTAAAATTGCAGTCGCAGGAATGTTTAGCTATTGAAGATACACCAGATGGTATTCAAGCAGGGAAACGCGCACAGATGCAAGTTCTAGGGGTTGCGAATACTTACCCCTTTCATATGTTACAGCGTCAAGCAAATTGGACAGTTGACTATTTGACTGAGTTGGAATTAGAACGGGTACAGGAAATTTTTTTGCAGAAAGATGTGAACAATATAGAGACTGAGTGTTAATATAGGATCTGATCACGGGGAATTAGCTCAGTTGGTAGAGTGCTGCGATCGCACCGCAGAGGCCAGGGGTTCGAGTCTCCTATTCTCCATTTGTAATAAATACTTTGGGGTTTGTCCACGAGCAATGTAGAAAATATCTGTTAGTGTTGTTGCAACCGCGCATTTCTCATCATAAATATGGCATTGCATCATTAAAGTATGAATTGTGTTTCGCGCAATCTCCGTCAGGAGATTTCAAAGGGTAGACGTAAAAAGCAAAGATGCAAAGGAAGAATGGGATAAATATTAATTTTTACATAAGGCGTTCATATCAATTGAACGTATTTTTTCATTCTCAGTCAGTGGTTGTCTAGACATAATTTTTATCATTAATCCTAATAACTAGGAGTTACGCATTGACAAAAAAACTAATTCATGTAGATTAAGCACCATAAGCATTGGTAAGATTGTCCACAATGTAGTCGCGGACAACTAAA